>NZ_JBNPLT010000046.1:0-15769 GCF_050313615.1 Prevotella sp. SGI.167
ACAACACGCTGGCTTTTAAAACTGTTAATACTTGCTTGGCCTATTCCCACCCGGTTTTTCTATCCCTGCAGTCATTCCCTGTTATACTTTTTCTTCTTACTGAAACCAGAAATCTTTGATTCCGTATCGTCTTTGGGATTTCGGGATTCTTTTTCTGCAAAGTTATCGCGTATCTGGCAAATAGCAAGTCGTGATTCGGTAACAATCTTCCTTTTCCATGAAACATGTAAAAGAGTATTCTTCCCATCAGACTTGCCTTATTGCCTTGTACGCAGTTTGAAAAGCAGAAAAAGCTTCCCGATCCCAAGTCCGAAAGGACTTAACGAAAGGGAGAAAAAATTTAGAGACTATGGCAAAAGATTTCAACAATCGCCTGATTACTCCAGAATTGGAGAAGGCAATGCAGGACTATCCGCTCTATTCCCAGGATAGCAAGAAGAAGGATGCAGTTTGCATCGCAGTGTTTTTCATCGGCAACGCTCGCTGGTACATTCTTGAAGGACAGCGAGAGAATGATGATTTTGTGCTCTTTGGCATCGTTGTAGGTCTGGCTGAGACTGAGTACAGCTACATTTCTGCCAATGACATGGCAAGTGTGGAGTTGGATGCAACCAAGTTCGGACTCGGCAAGGTCAGAGTGGAGCAGAGAAAGCCATTCCAACCATGTCAGCTTTCTGAAATCATCGACAGAGAGTTGCAGTCTTTCCTCAGCAGACTTTACGATTGAAAACATTTTTCATGGTGGGTAGTGGCTGATGGCTGCTACCTGCCAAGTAACAACACTTAAAGCAATGAACATGGTACAGGTTTACATCAAGGGACAGGAGGATAAGGAGTTGAGCAGCTTTTTACGCTATTATCCGGTACGTATCAAGAACATCGGTATGGATGCTTTCTTCGACCGCCAGGTTATCTATGATTTCAAGGATGGTCGAAACCATGCAGATGTGGCGAAGTGCGTGGCAAAGATGCTTGTCAAGAAGTTTGGTCGCAAGGTTCGCAGCGTTGTCTTCTCTTGCGTTCCTGCAAGTAGCCAGGAGCGTAACGAGGCACGCAACAAGAACTTCTCCGAACTTGTCTGCAAGTTTTCAGGAGCAATCAACGGCTTTTCCCATGTCAAGGTTGTTGGCGAACGTACCGCAGTTCATGGCACAAAGGTCAAGAAGGAAGAGCGAGCAAAGCGCTTGAAGGAAAAGAATAATATAGAGGTGGATGCGAACTTCTTCAAAAACAAGATAGTCTGCATTTGGGACGATGTGGTTACTACCGGCACTTCATTCTGTGCCTACACCGCACAATTGGAACGAGTAGGGGCGCACGTAACAAACGGCATTTTCCTCGGCAAGACATCTTATAAATACGTACAACAATGAAAAGAAAGAACATGACAAAGTTTGATAAGGCTGTTTCGGCAGCCTTTACAGGACATCGCTTTTACAACTTCTCGAAGCAGGAGGTCATAAGAGAGCGATTGCCCAAAGCCATTCTCGAAGCTTACGAGCATGGCATCAGTAATTTTATTTCGGGATTCGCCATCGGTATTGACTTGATGGCAGCCCAGATTGTGCAGTCGCTGAAACCTTTCTGCCCAGGAATGACGCTTACTGCAGCCATTCCTTTCAGAGGTCAGGCAGATAGGTTCAAGCCCGGCGATAGGATAGTTTATGATGAACTGATAGCTTCAGCAGATGAGGTGATCATCCTTTCAGAATACTATTACACCCGATGTTTTCTTGACCGAGACGAGTTCATGGTTGAGAATGCATCCCTCCTCATTGCCTTCTATGATGGGAGAGAGAAGGGTGGAACCTACTACACTTTCAAGAAAGCCAACTGTTTGGGCATTCCGGTGGTAAATATATATTGAATAACTCGCTAAATATCAAGCTTATGAATGAATTTGTTGACATCATCGTTATCTACATCGTTTTCCGTGCCATCCTCGCCTTCCTGGGCGCATGGTGGCATGGAGACGGACGCAACGATTTCAGACGAGACCGATAAAAGGATTGGTCTCAATAGTTTTGTGTACTATTACTCAATCTCCTTTATGAGTATTATTCCAGTTTCCATCCGCAATCGCCATGGTAAATCATCTGCCTGGTCATGCCACCGTCGACGCAGATGTTCTCGCCAGTGATGAAACCAGCCTTTTCGGAACAGAGGAAGAGTACCATGTTGGCAATGTCGAGAGGATTGCCGACACGTCCTGCCGGTTGCTGGTAGGCATCGGGACCCTCATACACTTGATAGTCCGTATCTATCCATCCTGGAGAGATGGAATTGACACGAGCCTTGCCTGCAAGACTGACGGCAAGGGCATGTGTGAGTGCTGCAATACCGCCCTTCGCAGCCGTGTAGCTTTCTGTCTGAGGCTGACTCATGCGGTCGCGAGAAGATGAAATGTTGACGATGGAAGCTCCTTCTGCAAGATGATCCTTCAGGAGTTTCACCATGTAGAAAGGCGCTGTTACACCCACTTTGAGCGCATACTCAAATTCTTCGTATGAGCATTCGTCAATGCCTTTCATCAGGGGTAGGGCGTTGTTCACGATGAAATCAACCTTGCCGTATTTTTCGATTACCAGTTTCGTGAACTCCTCAATAGCATATCTGTTCGAGAGGTCGCCAACAAAATGATCCAGTCCTTCTTGCTTGTCGATGACTTCTACCAGGGCCTCTTGCTTTCTGAACTCTTCGGCAATACATTTGCCAATGCCTTGTGCGCCACCGGTCACGATGACTACTTTATCTTTGTATTCCATATACTTTTTCTTTTGCGTCCATTGTTTAGATGATTTAATGTGTTATTATTATAGGTGGGTTCTATAAATTCCCACCGTCAAAAGAGTTAACAATTATGGGGTGACTTATAGAACCCACCTATATTGTTATGCTGTCTCCTTCGTGTCCGATGCACCAAAAGGAGACGTCCTTCTCTTTGCAGAAAGGCTCCATGCGCCACGCACTCTCAAACCCACTCATGACAAAGTGCATTGGAACGAACATCCCAACCTTGAAGCGATTTATAAATTGACGCCCTCCAAGCGTATAGCCATTGCCGATGCGTCCGTCCACAGGAAACATCACGAGGTCAAAGGAATCGGTTATCTTTCGAATGTCTTTCAGTTCACCAAGGAACCGCTTTTCCTCTGCCACAGGATTGATGTGTTGACCGAACTCTTCACTGAAGACCTCTCCTTCAGGCGTGCCGTCAACAAGGAAGCGTGCGTACCAGTTGCCCAAGTCACCAGCATGAAAGATAGTTTTATCTTCTGTTTCAACAATCCAGCTCACGCCACTGTCATTGCTGCCTGTGGCTGTCACTTTCAGGTTCTCATCTTCCCATACCGCTCCTTTGGCCATCCATACATCGGGATCCTCTTTCTGCGCTCTTCTTCGTTTGAGTATATCCTTTGACAGGATGTATGTGATATTGGGGATGCGATTCTTCCACTTGAGGATTTCTTTTGTGAAGTGGTCCTCGTGGAAGTGGCTTGAAAACACGTACACATGTTTACATGTATTCATGTACCCACTCATGACATCGGCAGGATCCATCCAGTAGTCAAAGACCAGGATGCACCGATCCGTTTCAAGCAGGAATCCACTATGGAAGATGTATCTGAGTGTCATCATATATTATTTGTTATTGATAAATTTTATGGCATCTGAAGGTCAGACGGCATGTTACGTAGAAATCCATCCGCCTGGATGCGCATCAAACATTGTTCTGCAATCTCTGCTACCTCTTTCTCCTCTTTTGAGTTTTGCAAGAAGATGGCAATAGACAAGTGAGAACCGTCGGGCAAAAGAATGATTCCAACATCGTTTCTATCTTGTCTTCCGTCAGAAGAAGGAAAGCCTGAACCTGTCTTGTGAATCAGTTTGCCACCTTTGGGCAAGATTGCTGCTATGCGTTGCTTACCAGTATTACAATCTGCCATTGTATTCCAGATAAAGGAGAGATTCTTGTTGTCATTCCTATGAAGATAGAACCACTCCAAGAGCCTTGCCATTTCTTTCGGAGTGGCTGAATTTTCTGTGGCTCTATGAGGATTTTTTTTCATTTCCTTCTCCGTCAGTTGCACATGGATGTCTTTGAATCCAAGCGTATGGATATATTTCTCTACTGCATCCGGCTGTCCGCATGATGCAAACAAAAGGTCGCACGCATTATTGTCGCTCTGTTTCAATGACCATTCTATTAACTCTGCAAATGTGAAATAGCGCATACCTTCAAATATTGAAAGCATAGGCGACCATGTCTCAGCGTCCAGACTATCCTTGTGTACAAGAACAGAGTCGCTCAGTGTCAGTCCTTTCTTGTGCAAGTAGTCTGCTACGTATAAAGCCTGTGGAAATTTCATGACGCTATGCATGGCAAAAGCACTATCCTCCTGATGACCGCAATATAAATCCCCATTTATAATGCTTGCCCCATATGAAGGACATGGTGATTGACCTTTCGCCTCTGTAGTTTGGATGTAAGCTAAGAAAAAGGTGAGAAGCAGAAAGTGTTGCCAAATGAATGAATTTATCTTGTCTTTCATTTTTCTAAACCTTCTTTATGAACTTAGCCGGTACACCACCAACAACAGTTCTTGGTTCTACATCTTTTGTTACAACAGCTCCAGCTGCTACAACTGCTCCTTCACCGATGGTGACACCAGGACAGATGGTTACATTTGCTCCAAGCCAAACCTTATCTTCTATACGAATAGGCTTGAATGTCATGTCGCCACGATGCTCTGGATCGGGATTGTGATTGATAGTACAGAGAGTTACATTGTGTCCTATAAGACAATCATTGCCGATGAAGATGCCTCCTTGATCCTGGAACTTACAACCGCTATTGATGAATACTCGCTCGCCGATATGGGTATTTTTGCCACAATCGGTGTTGAACGGAGGGAACATGCCGAACGACTCTGGCACTTCAATGTCCCAAAGTTCGGAGAACAGCTTCCTGAGTTCCTCAGGTGTATGGTACTTGTTGTTTATCTCCATAGTGATGCGAATAGCCTCTTGCGCCATCTGGTGCATGAAGAGGTGTGGTTCGCTACCGTTCTCGACAGGGTTCCCTGCTGCTATGTAATCTCTATATTCTTGTACTGTCATATCTATTCAAAAGCAATTACGGCGCATGTTCCGCACTCGCATTTCAGTTCGATGTAATATTTGTTATCATCCACATAAACAAGGGGAGTGAGTTCTTCGCCCTGACGTGCTGCTACTTTAGTTTCTTTTACTTACGCAATGCCAAGCAGCTCTATCTCGAAGATGAGTGTGGAGCCCCCAGGGATGCCTGGCTGTGAGAACTTGCCATAACCCATTTCGGCAGGGATATAGACCTCCCATTTATCGCCCACACACATTTGCTGCATGGCAATGATCCATCCTTCAATGAGGTCACAGAGACGGATGGCCAATGGAGCACCGCCACGGCTGCTGTCAAACTGTTTGCCGTCGATGGTACGACCTGCGTAATGTGCAGTAACTATGCTTCTGGGCGTGGGGTGCTTTCCGTCATCCTTGCCCTCTGCCAATACCTTATAATATATACCTTTAGGGAGCGGTTTCACTCCCTCTTCCTGCGCTTTGTTAGTAAGCCAATTTTTATTGACTTGTGCGTATTCTCTTTTATTCATGTTCATACTATATTATTTGTTGCAGATAGACCGCTAAGGCAACCTGCAAGATGATTATTATGGGTATGCCATACTTGAATTTCTTGTGCATCGTCTTGTGATGCCAAAGTCGCATACCTGCCCATGCTCCGATGCTTCCTCCAAGTACAGCCAGCAACAAAAGCGTGGTTTCTGGAATGCGCCACTTGGCTTTCTTGGCCTTGTATTTGTCAATGCCGTACACGATGAATGCAACAGCGTTGATGGCAAGGAGATAGTAGGCGAGGTAACTATGTAATGTGTTCATACTCTTCAACTGCGTTTTCTTATCTCTTTAAATTCCCAACTCCACATCCTTGCCGAATGGTGCGAGCGAAAGTCCGGCCATCTTGAAATGCTGTTTTCCCCAAGGAATGCCGATAATGGTTATACATAAGAGAAAGCCGAAGAACAGATGCATGAGGCAAGCCCACAAACCTCCGAAAATCAGCCAGAGTAAATTCAGCGGGATGCGAATGCAACCAGTTGGACTATTCGATTCTCTTACTGTAGAACCAAAAGGCCATAGGCAGAGCAAGCCAATCTTGAATGTCTGTATCGCAAAGGGAATGCCGATGATAGTACATGCAAGAGCCAGACTTCCGGTGAAATAACCGATGGCAGCTTCGAGACCTCCGAAGAGCCACCAAAGTAAGTTTCCTATTATGCGCATAAGATTATTCTTTTGTATTCTTGTTAATTTCTTGCCATTCCTGATGCTCCTCCAGATGATTGGTCTTTACCAGTACACTCTGGAAGCCGAAGTTTCTGCCAGCTTCGGCATTCTCGGCACGGTCATCGAAATAGAGGGTGGTGGCTGGATTCAATCCAGTCTGTTTCGTCATCTCTTCATAGATTTCGACGGATGGCTTCTCCTTCCGCATGGCGTATGAGAGGAATACTTCATCAAACAACTCGTCCGTGGAATATCCAAGCTGCTTCATCAGACAGACCGACTTCTGCCAAAGCGTGTCGTTGATGTTGCTGAGCAGATAGACCTTGTACTGTTTCCGAAGTTTGACTAATGCTTCCAGTCTTTCTACGGGCAGATTACCACACAGCTCTTCGAGCACTTTTTCAATATCCTCGGTTGTGGTTCCTTTACGGCAAAGACTCAGCATAACTTTCAATGTTTCTGATTCCGCTACAAGACCATTAATATATTGGTGCATCAGTCTCTTGATCTTGCGGACATGGATTAGTCGCTTGAACGCCGTTACGCCCAGGCTCTCCATGGCTTTCACAACAGAAGCATCATCAATGTTCACAATGACACCTCCATAATCAAAGACGAGTGTTTCTATCTGTTTTATGCTCATTTTCCTATTGTTAGAATTTATCTATCTCTGTGAAACGATTAAAAGTTCTGCCATCCCTCGTAACTTTCCCGAAGAACATGTTTTCTGGGCGAACCCAATAGGCCTGGTCTCCATATAGAGCCTGATAAACCACCATGCGCTCCTGAGTCTCGGAGTCGAAGGCAGAATGGATGAACTTGTATTTGCCGCCCTTGAAGTGCTGGAAATATCTTTCTTCCTTTGCCGAAAACTCCATCATCATTTTCTGGGCAAGGGGAGCGTACCAGGTCTTTACCTCCTGCTCAGTAGGCGTATGACCGCCAGGGAAATGGAAGGCTTGATTGTAATGCTCCAGGAAGAGAGGGGAGAAGTGAGCCAGAGTGTCCTGCTCGCCAAAAAGTCCCCACACACGATCCTTATAATAGGGGGTGCAATGGTCAAACTGCACGGCTTCCAGTTCCGCAAACTCCTCAATCAGCGCCTCGTCTATCACCAGCCGCTGATTGCCGTCCCTTCTCGGCGCCTTATATTCATGCTTTCCGATTCGCTCCTTCAGAAACTCCGTCATCATGAAATACGGATTGCCGAGCAGGGCAGGAATGCCCACCACCGGAGCCAGCATCTGGGCAAGGAATGAGCCGCAGCTGTTGCCCAGAAGCAAGTCGGGCTGCTCCCGGTCGATGATGGAGCGAATCTCCTTCAGTGCCTCATTAGGGTGCAAAGGCAGATCGGGAGTCTGCACCACCGCCGTCCCCTCAAATGCCTCTTTCAAGGCTCTCGCCATCGGACAGCTGCCCGTGGCGAAGAATCCGTGTAGGAATAATATCTTCTTCATGCTCTAATCTTCAATGTCTTGTTTACTTTGTGTCTCTTTTCTTGATAGGTCCGGAGTGATTGCCTCTGTTGAGTTTGATTCCGTGCTTGTTGAGAATGCGGAATACGGAGCTTCTGCTTCTGAATCCGCTGGCTCTCCAGATTTCATCTATCGGATGTCCGGCCACATAGAGGTTCACTACAGTCTTCTCTCTGTCGAGCTTCTGCATCTTGCTGGCAGAAACAGGAGGCAGGGACACGATCATCTTTTCCTGCAGCTTGATTACATGCTCTGCTGATTTCCTGAGAGCAAGGACTTCGTCGGGTAGGGAACCCATCATTACCAATACGTCAGATGGCTTGGTTTCCGGAAACAGGATGTTGCTGGAGTCAATCCGGTCGTGGATGCTAATGATGCGAATGACCTTGACCCGGCAGAATTCCAGGAATATTGCCAGTTCACGACTGCCACGCAAGGCGTTGGAAAATTTCGGAATCACCAGTTCATCGCCTCTTTGCAATGCTGCCATCAGTTGTTTCCACAGCGGTCTGTGGCGTTCGTTATCATCACTTTCCTCGATGATTCTTACACAACCGAACTCGTTCATCCATTTGCGGTCTTCTTCCAGTTTGTCATACTGGGATGTAGCCATGATGTAGCCTACTTTTGCCATATCAAAATGTTTTATTGACTGATAACTTGATAGTTATGTGCCTTTTTACGACAGGATAACACCTGCTCAGGCACGATTCTTCTGCAAAGATACAAATTATATTCAGAAATGGATTCATACTATTTGGTTTTGTTGGGGCAGCAGACTGGTTTTAACCTAATTTATAAATTAGGAGCACTCCTAAAAGAATCATACTGAAAAGAGTATGAAACATAAAATAACATAAAGTCTGATTGTAGTGTCGTTAATGTGGAATTTTATCTGTATCTTTGCACGCAAAAATTTCAATTACATGCCAATGGATAATAGGAATACAGTACAGTTGAACAGTTTTGTCGGTTGCCTCGGTAACTCCTCAGCAACAGGTCGCAAAAACCAAATGAAAGAAAGTAAAGCAAGTGAAAGAAAAACAACTCAGCAGAGTTTATTCTTTCACTTGCTTTTTTTATGTGCCTTACTCATGATTACCTCATGCAGTGGAAGTCGTCAATATGATTTCAAGTCTTCTGAAGATGCCTTGAAAAAGTACCAGGCTTTCTTTCAGACAATGAAAGGGCATTCAGACTCTGATGCAGAGCATCTTGCAGACTACATCAACCAGTGGCGCGAGTATGGAGACACCGTCTTGAACTACATCAGGAAGGATCCTTCGTTCAATGCGCACAGTGGGCTTTCCATGAAGTATGATTTGATTTCAGACTCCATCCGCACAGAACTTCTGGGGATGACTGGCAACTGTACTTTGAGTGATGTGGCTTATGTGAAGCTCCACACCTCTTTATATAAGGACAACAAGGAACTCGGCTCTTTGAAGGAAAATGCCACAAAGTTCTTCGCCACATTGGACAAATCGGCTGTCTATGACCTGGAAGTTCACAGAGCCTTGGCCAACTACTCCAAGTTCCTGCTGAGCACTAAGTCGCATGGCATCAAGTCAAGAAAGGAACTCGTGGCGTTCCTGCATGAGGAAGACCGCCATTTCCGCACGTTCCTCGCTCATATCGATGAATGCTCATCCATCGGAATGACGGAAATCACCAACCATACGGCAGACATCTGCTCTGCCATCTACAAGTCCGCTTCCAGGAACAAGTTGCCAGCTTCTGAGACCCTCGTTCTCATGTCGATGCGAACAGACCGCCGTCTGATTCTCAACGCTCAGATTTGTCGTGACGCTTTGATGCGAGGAAAAATCAGAGATGCTATCCAAGCCAATGCCTATCTCTGGATGATATTGCAGCCCTATCTCTCGATGGATGCGCTGGCCATCGCCATGCTCACCCCGGAGCAGGCTCAGCTGATGACGGACATCGCCAAGGATTATCCTGCCATCATCACGAGACTTGAAGGCAAGCACCTTGTCAACAAGGAAGTGTCCAACAAGATTCCAGCCCAGCTGATGCGTCTTTACATATCAACCCTCTAATCTTTCATTATCATGTTACAGGAAGCTATCTACAAATTCAAAGCATCCGGCCCCATGCTGTTGCCAGAGCTGATTGACAATTATTGGATTGGCGAGATAAAGGCATACGAAGATTATGCCATTCTTCCCTACGAAGTTCATATCCCACAGCCTATAGACAAGGTGATTGATATGTTCGAAATGAATGCCGACCTTGCCATTCTCTACCATCTGGAGCCATCAGTCCATACGGTGTTCGGACATGAATGCTGTGCCTACTGCTATCCGGTCACCGAAAGGATGTTCAAGATCAACTGCAAGACTTCCGCCGATGGACTCATCCACGAGTTGAATGTGACGATTTACAACTCCATCGAACTCATGTCGGCAGACCTTTTCGAAGACCTCCGGCTGCACGAACGCCGAGGCACGTTCAAGGCAAAGCGAGAACACGTACAGATCATGAATGATTTCAACTGCGGTCTCTAGATGAACAAGAAGACGTATTACCTGATTGCAGACATCATACAAAGATACAGAACATGGATAATAGTTAAAGATACGGAACAGCTGGTAGAGATGAGAATCCTGCACGATGGGGTATTGAAGCCCCTGTTTTACAAGGGACTCTCGCTCCAGAGTTACAGGGATCATTACTCTTTCAAAAAGAAGCGAACCTGGAAAATCAATGAATACGACTTGAACCAGGGTCTGGCAGCTCTTTGTAAAAAAGATCCAAGCGCCAAGGGTAGAGTAGAGAAGGGCACTCTCACCCGGCATGATGTCGAATACATTATAGATAAAGCATCCTTCGGAATCATCAAACTTGAATTAAGCGATTATGAGTACTAAACGAAAAGTATATACCTTCTATATAATATCCATCCTGATAATGGTGCTTGTTCTGATGCTCTTTGATTTAAACATCATGGCCAAGGCGATTGTCGGACTGATGATAGTCTTCTGCATCTTCGTGATGAGAAGCATACAGACGGCTTACCAACTGCCAGATGACATCGACCCTGATACGATGCTCCCGATAAAGCCTCATGGCAAATCGACTGCAGCCATGCCTACAGAGAAGTCAGACCACAATTCAAATGTGGATCTCTATCTCCGTCTTCTCATCGAAGCTGATGAAGAACTGGCGAAAGACCCTACCGTTGACCAGATGTCGCCCAGTTACAACTTCCAGTTAAACAACAAAATTGCCGAGCGACTCGAATCACTCGACAGAGATAATAACAAGTAAAATAAAGGAATATATGATACAGATATTAACCCTCATCCGGCTTGCTTTTCCCTACCTCCTGCTGACAGCGTTTTTCTGTCTTTACAGGAAGGAATATGGATTCATGAAGCGGTTTATGTGGAAGATGGCCATGTTTCAGAGTGCAAGAAATCTCTATACTTACCTGGTCGTGCTGATGCTTATCTTCATCAACTGGTGTTGCCATGTCACGGCTCCCAATCTCTCCGTAGTAGTGTCAACACTCCTGACCCTGGTGCTTCTGAATAGGAAAATCGTAGAAAGCACCTTCCATCTTTTGCATGAGAGAAAAAGACTGTGGTTCGCCACCTTGCTGCTCTCGATGGTTTGCTTCGCCTTACCTTATATGAACAGCATGTACCTATTCCTTTTTACTGTCAGCGTGGCAGCTGTGTTCTATCCATCTGGAAAAGTGCTCAGCATGAAGAGCCATCCTGAGGCCATCAACAACCCGAAGGATCTGCTTGCGCTGATTATCAGAAATTACTATTAGTTGCCACCTGCAACTGGCACAGAATCATATCCACTTGCTCAACATTCCAAATTCAAAAATGACTCAAATGACTCACAATTCAAATCATCACACACCCGAGGCTGATAAGTCTAAAGGTGTTGATCGCTCATTGCTGGAGTTTCTGAAGCCGAAAGCAGAGGAACGTTACAGCAAGCTGGAAGCCTACTGCGACCTGCTTTCGAAAGCATCCTCAGGAGCCTATCAGTCTCCGGGAACCGATGGAGCCCTCCAGCTGTTACCCGGTCAGTTTGTTGCCACCATTTCCGAACTTGCCCGTCAGTGGCAATGGCAGCGTGCCACGGTTCGCCAGTTTATCTCCGGACTCACCAAACTTGGTCAGCTTTCCGTAGAGCCATACTCCAAGAGTTTCATCTTCTCTGTCAACCTGGAGCAACGTCTGTCTCTTCTTATCGAGAATCCGGACGACATCCTCGATTTCTGCGCCATGCAGTTCATCCGCTTCATCAAGGGCAGATCCACCGTCAGGGAAGTGGCCGATTCCTACAGCCGTTATTACGACTTGAAGATGAACATGGCCAAGCAGGAAGGATATGGCGGCATTCCTGCCAGGCGTGTAGTCAATCAGCAAGCCCTGGTATTCGATTCACTGGCAGTTTCCATCCTCCGCTATCTCAATCAGGAGAAAGAACTGCCCGAGGAACTTTCCGATTCCGTGAGCCTGCTCTTCGGAAAAGACCATATCTGGGACTGGCACAAAGTGATAGATTCTCTTGGCATTCTGGCTAAAGCCATCAGTGGCAACACCAAGCCGAGTTTTATGGACGAAGTGGCAACCCGATATTCGAAAGCGGAGATAGTACTCCTGGATTGCATCTTCGAGCACTACATCTGCTGCTCCGCATCCAACTACAATGTGAATCCCCCTCGTCCTCTTACTGAGACCAGGGAGCCATCCGAAGAGGTAGCACCTGCGGAATCTTCCGACGATTAAAAACAAATAGTCATATTCCCCTTATTCCATGCGAGGCACGCTGATGGCGATCAGGACGCCCGTTTACACATCGCTGAATGATTTCAAGCAACGTGAGGCAGCGTGCTTGCACCTGCCACTTTTTTTCAGTCTTGGGAAGCCTAATACCCCGACCTACTGAAGTAGTCGGGAGGGCTGACCAGATAAACAGCAAGCTGGGTCAGATTTCCTTGTGTTGCCAAGACTGAAAAAGGCTCCTGGAGTAAGGACTATAGCAAAGAAAAACGATATGGGAACATCATCAAAACAGGTCATGGACATCAAGGTAACCAAAGGTCTTGCTTCGGTAGGCAACGAGGAGTTGAGAGACTGGACGGAGAAGGGATGGAACCAGGCCATGCGTGAAGGCAACTACGACCGTAGCCGTGAGCATCTCAACTTCGAGATCCGTCCTGGTGGCATCGTCGCCCCGATAGACAAGATCCGTCCTCTTACCATGCGCATGGCAGAAAATCTCGCCTCACGTGGCATCAAAGATCCCAACGAAGGACTGGCAGAGCCACGTTTCCGAACCGTGGTGAATTTCATCTTCGGCGGTTCAACGGAACGCATGCGAGAGCTTGCCTTTGGCAATCAGAAGGTAGATTTTGAAAGCAAGGGTGGTAACGAGCATATCCGGCGAATGCCCGAAATAGAAAAGTGGGCACAGGACATCTACCGCTTTGTGGCAGATAAATATGGAGAGGAAAACATCGTCTCCTTCATCGTCCACTGCGATGAAAAGAATCCGCACGTACATTGTGCGCTTCTGCCGATAGACAAGGATAAGAAGTTCGCCTTCAAGAAAATCTTCCATGGTCAGAACCGTATAGATTACAAGAACTATCTTCTTGCCCTGCACGACGAACTGGCCAAGGTCAATGAGAAATGGGGACTCACGAGAGGGGTGTCGATAGCAGAGACAGGAGCACGTCACCGTTCAACGGAAGAGTATCGACGATGGCTCGCCAACGAATGCGTGACGCTCGAAGCCCAGATGCTGAACACCCGGAAAGCCCTCGAAGATCTGAACGTGGAACTCTCCATCGCCCAGAAGAAGCAGAAATCATTCACCTCCATGATAGAGAATCTGAAGGCTGAAATCGACCGTCTGGAAGCAGAACTCAAACCGTTGAGAACCTTGCAAGCCAACAGCGACAACATCAGTGCCGACATCGCCCGTAAGATTCAGAGCCTTGAACAGCAGAAGGCTTTGGTGGAAGACAAACTGGCAGACAAGGAGAAGAAACTTTCAGAGACCAACCAGTTGCTTGACACCCTACGCAAGGACAAGGAAGAGATAGAGAAGCAGGCCAGTGAACTGGAAGACAAAGCCAACCAGTCTGAACTTTCCTGGGCGCACAACATGAGCTATCATCTCAACGGAGTGATGCTCGACACCATGGCACATGAGTTTGCCACTCGCTTCCCGAATCTTCCCGACAGCGTGAAACTCGACTTCGACGGCACACTTCTCTGCCAGTTGGCCGAAGACGGCAACCATGTTGTCAAGGTAGCCTTGAACCTCGTGTGCGGTTTCGTGGATGATGCCACGACCATCGCACAGACACATGGAGGTGGAGGCGGCAGCCCTGGCTCTGGATGGGGCAAGCGACCGGATGAAGACGATAGGGAGTGGGCAAGAAGATGCCTGGCAATGGCACGAAAGATGTGCGCTCCGTCCGTCGGAAGAAGAAAGAAGATGTAACACCATGCTCATTTGTTTACGCAAGTAATCAATCAACAAAGACAACAACATGAGAAAGAAAATATTATCAATAGCAATGATGTGCCTGGCTGCAATGACAGCTTCGGCACAAACTGCCGGACAGAGTTCTGACAGTCTTTATATCCAGAAATCATACAGTCAGGAGCAGATGCTCATGCCTGTTAATCCTACATATCTCAAGAATGTAAGCGAAGCAGCCAACTGGGGTAGAAATTGGTTTATAGAAGCAAAGGGCGGGGCTTCAGCTTTACCTCATTTTAAACCTCACATTACTCATTCTTAGCCTCACATTCAGTATTCTTAACCTCACTTTAAACCTCACTTTCTGTAATTTTCTATTTTTTAGATTATTAGCAATGCTATCATCAATTTTTTATGTACTGCGTTTTGGGATATTTGCCTGGGGGCTTGTTTTGTTTAGGTTGTTGAATATCAGAATATAATCACCGATTTTGCACATAATATTCATAAGATTATTACGTGCAAAAACAATGAATATATCTAAAAAGCGCATAACGACCAATTTAATTGTGCACACTGTGTATTCGCATTTTCAATAAAGTTTAGTCAGCTGTACTATCATGATTGAATGATACGGTAAATAAAATGAAATAAAGTAATAAGATCTCACGAAATTATAATTTTTCATAAAAAGAACATTATAAGATACTTTTGCTTGTTTAATCCAAAAACATTTCTTATCTTTGCACAAAAAGTACAATATAATACACTACTTGATATGAAAATTCAAGAAGTAATGAAATTGCAGCGTAAGGCCTTGGGGATTACACAGCAAGACCTCGCAGATATGTCTGAGATAGCCATTTCAACCATCAAGAAAATAGAGAGCGGTAAAGGCAACCCCTCTCTATCGACGGTTGAAAAAATCATGGATATCCTTGGCATGGAGGTTAAATATGAGATTCGTCAAACTGTTTAAATAAAGTAAGTCATGAGAAAAGCTATCGTTTATTGCCACGACATGGAGGCTGGACTCTTAGAGGAGTCAACTCCAGGCAGAGGTTATACCTTCACATACGACAAGCAGTATATGATGGATAGGACCCATGATCCTGTCTCACTTACCATGCCTTTCAGGGAAGAGCCTTATCAGTCTGATTATCTATTCCCTGTTTTTACCAATATGCTTCCAGAAGGAGCAAACAGAAAGATAGTCTGCAGAAGTTGGCGATTGGATGAGAAGGATTTCTTTGGACTTCTTCTGAAGATAGCAACCTATGATACGATAGGAGCAATAACCGTAAAAGAAGTAGAATCATGAAAGAATTCAGAGATTCAATCGTAAATCAGAATGAGAAATATTTGGGTTAGGAGAGGTGGCTATCCATGTAAAACGTGTTATTGAGTGACATCTTGAGGGACATTTGAAAAACCCGAAATCCTTAATGACCTTAATGAACGTGACC
>NZ_JBNPLT010000047.1:0-14905 GCF_050313615.1 Prevotella sp. SGI.167
GTATGGGTACGTTTTCGAAAAAAATCTTTTTTCTAAAGAGAGCCTGAGAATTTCGAAAACAAAATTCTTTTCCCTTTAAGAATTCCTAGGAATCCCAAATATCCTAGGAATGCCCCCACACTATTATGTATTACATCATCCGTTTCACAAAGCCCTTTGCAAAAGGCGAATTGTGAAACCTCAATAATCCCCGACAAGCAGATTCCCGCTAAGAGGATTTTCTTGGTTTTAAAACCAAATCCTCCAAGCAGCAATCCTATTGGCACGAAGATAGCCATATTCAACAACACTTCTATTAAGTCGGCAGGATAATCCACCCGATTCCAAATATCAAGATAGTTCCAAAATGGAATCAACTCAATATGCCGTTCCTCATGACTTGCTCTACAAATCACAGTAGAACAAAGCACCAGGAAGTAATATTCCGTAAGCAAAGCCCCAAGCACGAACCTCTTCGCCCTACCCCCTTTCATCACCAGCATCCCAATCACGATTGCTACAGAAAGCACAAGAAAGGAGATAAGCACATACTCCTCAGGAATCCGAGGATTCAGCCATTCATAAATTTCATCCATGAAGAGCTACACTTCCTCCCCTGCAAACTTTACTTTTCTACCAAGCACGGTAGCGAATATCATTTCGATATCCTTCCAGAAGGAGTAATGGCGATAGTAATAGCAGTTAAGGCGAACCTTATCAGGATATATCACCTTGTCATTATACTCAGTAGCTATCTCCTGCATAGGACGAGTATCACCCTCAGCCTGTTTCTTTGCCACATACTCAGAAATCATTTCATCCTCCAGGCGATACTTCAGCGTAGCAGGACCCGTGATCCCCGGACGAAGCTTCAGAACATCCCTATCATCTCCTTCCAGTTTATCAGCATAACCAGGAACATCAGGACGGGGACCCACGAAACTCATATTGCCAATCAGCACATCCCAAAGCTCAGGCAACTCATCAATCTTATAATGGCGAAGCTTCGCACCAAATGGAGTAATTCTACTATCACCCGCTACCGATACCGATGAACCATTATGACTCACCACCATCGAGCGGAACTTATGACATTTAAACAACTTACCGCCCTTTCCCACTCTCTTCTGAACAAAGAAAGCCGAACCTCCCGGCATCTTCTTATGAATAAGAAAAGCCACAAGCGGAAATATCCACCATATCAAAAGCAAACCGCAAAGGGATGCTACTATATCAAATAATCTTTTGAAAATCATAATTTACTCATGGAGTTATGTTGGTTTCTACTATACCTATCCCCCTACTCTTTCTCCAAACCCATAACCATATTCTAGAAAAAAGAGGAGTAAAGATAGTTTCTATAGGATACAAATAAGTCAAAAGTATGATATGAAATATTTCAAATCACAGTTTTCTATAATTGAAAGATTGCTCAAAGTATATTCTGAATTTATCTTAAAAATCATATGAATTTCCATCAAACCAAAATATTAATCAAAAATAAGCAACAATTCTATCAAGAAACTTTATTCTTATTATTAAAATAATGCTCTGCCAAATAGTAATCCTCAGGAATACCTATATCGATAAAATATCCATTTTGGATTACTCCGAACAACTTACCCAACTCACATTGAGTTTCCAAGACTTCCTTCTCAAATGAGAATTTCTCAGGAAGTTCATCAAAAACAGGATCCAACTTATTGATTATATACACACCTCCGTTGATAAGCCCCTCCTGACAAAACTCTTTCTCTTTGAACTCAACTATACGTTTATCAACTTGGTCTATGATTACACGCCCATATCGTTCAAACTTATACATTGGCTTTAAGGCTAATGTTACAGTAGAAGGATAAAGTCTATGACAATCCATAAGTTCATTGAGATTTACGTCGAAAAATGTATCTCCATTAAGAACGACAACATCACATGTCGTAGTTTTCTTCAATGCCAATTTGATACCGCCACCAGTTCCGAGAGGATGCTCCTCTACAGCATAATCAAACTCAAAAGGAAATTCATCCCTAACTTCTTCAATCCACTCTTCGATTATCTGACGAAGATATCCAACAGAGAGTATTACTCTATTTACATTGTACCTTGTTAAGTACTTGAGAAGGTACCAAAGAAAAGGTTTTCCTGCTACAGGAGCCATACATTTTGGCACCTCCTTAACTACAGAACGCAAACGTGTTCCTAGCCCACCTGCAAGTATAATTACTTCCATATTACTATGTATTTCAAATTATTAAAAAAATTAAGCCAAAACCCAATATTTTTTATTTTCTTGCTTCTTCAAAGAATCAACACAAACAAAATCAACACCGATATTTTTTGCAAAATCCCGATCTACATCACTATCTCCAATCATAAGAGTCTTAGAGATTTCCACATCAGGATAATCATGAAGTATATCGTCAAACATACCTCTTCCCGGTTTCCTTCGTATATCTTCATTGGTCAGAGAAGAACAGAAATAAATATGATCAATTCTGCCACCACTCTTCTCTATTTCTTCTACCATATGAGAATGAATAACATCAAGATCATTTTCAGTATATTTACCTTTTCCTATACCTCGCTGGTTGGTTACAATAAAAATATGCTTAAGCTGAGAACTCCATTTTGCAATTGTTTCTACAACATTAGGTATAAACTCAAAATCCTCCCAACTGCGAACATAATCACCAATTATATGAACATTGATTGTTCCATCTCGATCAAGCAGAAGCGTTTCATATTTTCTTATATCTACTTCGTTAATTTTCATTGCTAAAAAAATGTTCTTCCAGCATCATGCACAGGCAATGATATACAGGAAGGTGAAGTTCTTGAATTTTATATGTTTCAGTTTCTGGAACCTGAATACAAACATCAGCAAGCTTTGACAACTTACTTTCCTTATAGCCTGTAAGTCCAATAACAGCGATTCCTTTTGACTTAGCAGTTACAGCAGCATAAAGAACGTTCATACTGTTACCTGACGTAGAAATACCAAGGAACACATCACCTTTCTTTCCATAGCCATTAACCTGTTGAGCAAAAACCAGCACAGGCTCACTATCATTCATAAAGGCTGTTGTAAGCGAAGAATGTGCTGTCAATGTTATTGCAGGTAAAGCTCCCTGAAGATGTTGAGCAAGAGTTTTCCCAAGTTCTGAATCTATAGCCATCAATGCATCTGCCTGCTCAGCATAGACTTTACGTTTCAGCTTAAATTCTTTCATTAATTCACCCACAATGTGTTCTGAATCAGATGCAGAACCACCATTTCCGCAAACTAACAACTTATGATTATTCGCATAAGATTTTTCCAAATAATCATAAGATGTTATAATATCATTTTTGCATTCAGTAAGCAATGGATATCGTTCTATTAACGAATCCACATATCTCATAAGACTATTTTCCATACTTACATTTATTTAAGTAATATTTCTTTTCTAGGAGAATATTCAGCCGGCGCATAGTACAATACTTGCGCACCTTCACTCTCAAAATGAAAAGGCACAATCATTAATGATTCAAGAGCCTTAATAAGAGAAGGTTGCTTTTCTTTTTCACAATAAAACAACAAAAAGCCACCACCTCCAGCACCTAACAATTTGCCACCTAAAGCACCAGCTTTAATGGCTATATCATAAAGTTCATCTATAGAGCCATTACTTACCTTCGAACCTGTTCCTCTTTTCAATTTCCATGTTGTATCAAGCAATTTACCAAATTCATTAAGACTGGTATTTTTATCTGTTAAAACTTTCTCTGCTTCATCAACAAGAGCTAACATATCTAATAACTGTTTCGTCTTATCAACAGGCTTAGCGAATGTATCAGCCTGAATATCAGAAGAGAATCTCTGTACACCTGTATAAAACAGCAACAAGTTCTCATCCAACTCACGTTTACGCTTTGGATGAATGATAATAGGATGAACCTTGAATTCATTATTACTGAAATCAATACGATTAAATCCCCCATAAGCGGCGGCAACCTGATCCTGCCATCCACCATGCTCTTTCAAGACTTCACGTTCAACATATATTGCTTCCTTTGCCAAATTACGATGGCTCATCATCTTGCCTTTTAGGGCACAAAATGCATTGAGCATTCCAACAGCAAATGTAGAACTAGTCCCTAGTCCTGTGCGAGCAGGAAGATCACCTTCGTAAGTAAGGCGAATCTCATGAATATCATGCAAGCGCATACATTCACGAATTAATGGATGCTCAATTTCATCAATATTGTTCACTCTCTCAAAGCGATTGTGCACCAACTCTGAGATATAAGGATGAAATGGCGGCATATGTCGAACATTTACATAACAAAACTTGTCAAATGTAGTGGAAATAACCGCTCCACCATGTTCATTAAAGAACGCAGGTATATCCGTACCTCCTCCAAAGAAGGACATACGAAATGGTGTTTTTGTAACTATCATATTATTTTACTTTCTTTTATTATTGAGGACAAAATATTGGAAACTACTTCAAAAGAATAATTATGACGCACATAATCAAACGATTTATTACCAACTTCAATTCTGAGCTTTTTGTCTTTCAATAAGTTTATAATCTGTTGACTCATTTCTTGGGATGTATTTGCTACATAAGGCATACCTTCAGCATGGACTAAACCTTCAGAACAAACTCTTGTTGTTACTACACAACCTTTAACAGACAAACCTTCTAAGATTTTATTTTGAAGACCAGAACCAGTCAACATAGGTACAACAATAACGCTCGCATTCTTCAAATAATCCCAAACATTCTCTACAAAACCAGTTACAATAACATTTTTTGATTGCAGCTCTAGGACTTCCTTAGTAGGTCTATTTCCAACAATAAAGAATTTTACATTAGGAAAGGCATTAACGACATTAGGTAGAACTTTTTTTACAAAATATTTTGCTGCTACAACATTTGGTGCATAAAACATAGAACCGATAAAAACAATATTATCATCTGTGTTCTGTTGATCAATAATCTTCTCCGTATTAATTGAAACATAGTTCGGCATAACATGACAGCTATATTCAGCGTTTGGGAATAAGCATCTTTTATCATGTTCTGTAATAACAACACGAGTATTAAAAACTGAGGCAATTTTACGCTCGTAACGTGAACATCTTTTTGCTTCAATATAATTTAAAATTTTCCAAATACCAGAACAGTTATTTAATGATATTCTACAATTCTCAGAAATACAATCAACATAATCAAAAATGACCTTATTATTATACTTTTTAAGATATTCAGACATTCTGATTTCCATACACCAAATCAAGTCATACTCACCGACATGTTCATCTACCCATTTTTGGATTTTACCAGAGTAAAAGTAATTAACTTGCAAAGGCTTTGTATTTTTGAAAAGTCCTAGCAGAACTCTTAAAAATGCCATTTTTTTAGAAAACGGGAATCTAAAAACATTACTACAATAGTTATTCAAATCTTCAGAAAAAGCTTTTTTTTGAATCTTTTTAGATTCTATATAAGCACAATCAACTTCATAACCCAAAGAAGAAAACAAAGTTAACTTCTGAAAAACACCAATAGCAGCTCCATCAATAACCGGAATCGGCGATGCCGAACTAAAAACTAAAACTTTTGACATAACAATTTAATTTTAAATTTAACAACACGCAATATAAGATGTTTCAATATATACATTCGATAACTTATCTTATGAATTAATGAATAATTTGAAGCGTGTGAAACACTCGTATTCTGAACACGATAATCAATAAGAGGCTTATCAATATAGAGAACTCTACCCAAACTTTCCGAGATTATACCCAACCAAAAATCATGTAATTCTAACTTTTGTGGAAAAGGAAGAGCGTAAGAAAGAACATGCTTTGAAAATGCCATAGTACATCCATAGTAAGTATTGCATAAAGCTAAATAATCATTGAAATGATAATTACCTCTATATTGATTAACACCTGTAAAACGAAGTTCTTCATCACATAATCTAAAATTATGAACAACCAGGTCGCAATTCATAAGAATTCTCATACAATCTTCAACTTTTGTAGGTAACCAAAAATCATCTTGATCACTTAAAAAAATAAAATCACCTTTTGCATGTATAAGAGCATTCTGGAAATTTAAAGCAACTTTGATACTAACTTTGACATTATTATCAGGTTGCTTAAATTTAACTATCTTTATTCTATTATCTGCAAATGCCTCAACTATATTTAATGTATTATCAGTTGATCCATCATCAGATATAATTAATTCATCATTATCGCCCAACTGTTGCAAAATCGATTCGACCTGTCTTTTTATATAGCGGGAACCATTATGGGCAGCTAAACAAACTGAAATCATACCTTTAGTATTTAAAGAATTTTTTTCTTTCATTATTTATACCTTTTGTTTGAAGTTCATCAAATGTACTACGGACATAGAATAGTCTATTTTTACAATTTTCACTAAACACAGTATAATAGATACTTGTATAACCGAAATAAGTACTTACAGAATGAAACAATAGTAGATATAATAAACTTACTATAACAACCTTAGAATAATATTTCCAATTTTTTACATTAATCCTTTCTTTCAAGAAAAATGAAACAGATAATATATTAAAAATAATCATATAATCAGCTATTCGATAAAAAAAAGGGATTCCTGCAAATATTATTCTCAAGACAATAGAAAACCAAGACATGTTAATACATAATATTTTAAATTTATCATTTTCTTTATCTAACATGTACACTGGCGCTATTTCTATTATAGTCATTATTATAAAAGCAAGTCCTATTGTTCTTTTCTTAAATTCATATTCATCATAATGCTCATATAAACTATCCGTTATAAATGACAAAGAAAAGAAACTATCTATAATAAAACTAAACGCACCTATAAAATCCAACAAGAGCAATAATATAACTATAAATATTAGTTTATTTTTTTCCAATACTTTATGTTTAAAAATCGGCATCAAAATAATCAATACAATTGTTACCAATGCTGAAGTATGGAAAGTAGATGCCACAAAAATTAACACTCCTGCAAGATATAATTTATGCTTTAAAATAGATAATATTGCAAAATTAAAAAACGCAATAGCTACAGCCTGTCTTACAATATTATCAAAATTATACATACATCCTAAGCATAAGAACACAAATGTACCAATAATGGGAACACTATATTTTTTAAAAAATAAATAAAATGATGTATATATGATAGTAGAGCAAACAGCAAAAACATATATGAATCCATTCTCAAACGATGAAAATATTCTATTTAAAAACGTATATCCGTATTCAATCTTTGCTTTATCGGAAATCATATTGTAAATCGCATTATCATACATTATAAAATAATTATAATAATCTGATGTTGTATCATACCGGATTGCAGAAATAACAAAAAGAAAGAATAATGGTAGATATTGTTTCTTTTTATCGTTACGACACCATAACATCAACAATGGCGTTAATAAAACATAAATAAACAGAAATGTCATTAGCTTATTGCATTAATATTATTTAATAATTCTATTATTGATGTAGGGGATTCTATATAAGAACCAAAGACCTTGCGAAAAGAATACACTTCATCTTTATATGTTCCAATTTTATTTATATTCAACATTTGTGACACATCAAAGGACGGTATACCCGCCAATAATTTACTAGTAACCAATGTTGTACTAGAAATACTAATTACAGCACGGGGTCTTATTGTAGCATTTAACAATACACTTTCCAAAGAAATTTTACCAACCGGCATTATCTCTACATCTCCATAAAGAGCACAAAAATTTAAATCACGTGGATGTGGTTTAAATATCACAGAATAACCATTTTTTTCAAATTCCGTTTTTATAGATTTTATTAATCTTACATCTTCAGAATCAACAATTTCTTTTCTACACCATGCTGTTGTACATATCAAAATACACTTTTTTGCAAAACATATATTATTTTTACTTACACAACTTATGCTATTACGTATTTCATGAACATAAAAAGGAATTATTACTTGATTAGGGATAAGCCGTCCATTTCTATAAAGAAACAACTGAGTATTAAAAACCATGCATTTGCTTTCAATTTTTTTTCTTCCCCACCCATATACAATATGTTTAAGATAAAGATTAAGTAATTTCTCTTTAAGATTAGTTGATTCAATAGAGAAAGGAAAATACGTCGCTACACCTTCATCATATACACAATGTATGATTTCAATATTTTTTAAAGACTTGCTTACGATTTCACTAATATAAGCATTTTCAACTCTTGGTACTACCAAATAAAATGCACACTTATCTTTTGCATCTTCATGCGGTTTTAAAACATACAAAAAAGAATAAAATATTTTTACTATTCTTTGCAAAAAAGATATATTTCGGTCATCTATAGTAACCACGCTTATTCCTTCAATATAAGGTATATCATCTTTTTTTATGCAATAACCTGTAACGGCATGAGGAGTTATAAAGATAGTACCGATCAAATTAACGTTTTGACTTTTCAAATATTTTATACTAGCCAATAACCCGTGTATATGCCAAGGAGTAGTAACAACACCAAAAAAATTGGTAGTATTAGTTAACGAATGTTTAATCGCTTCTTTTAAACTTAGAATCATGCTATTATCATGTTTATAAATTCTCTAACACACCCATCACCTCCTTTTTTTGTCATGACATGAATAAATGACAAGTCTTTTATCTTGCTATCGGCATCCGCAGGACATGCAGCCAAGCCAACCAACGACAATAAATCCACACAGTTAATATCATCGCCAATATATGCTACTTCATCAAAAGTAATTCCAAGTTCTTCGCAAATTTCCTTAGCTACAGATACCTTTCCTTCACCACGTTTACCTTGGTAGATAAAATCTATCTTTAACTTTTCAGCTCTTCGGTGATTCAAACTTCTATCCTCACTAGTGATGATGGCTGTTTTTATACCAGCCTTACGCAAAAGATCAAAGCCCATACCGTCACGGGTATTGAATTTCTTCAATTCATCTCCATTCTCAGAATAATACATACCTCCATCAGTAAGTGTACCATCTATATCAGATATAAACAGCTTGATTTTACTATTTACCTTTTGGGATAGAATATGTTTGCGCATCAAGTTCTCTAAAACAATCCAGTCATCTGGCTCATCAATCTCTGTTGCGGTATATTCTGGCATTTCATAGATACCAATCTTACCACTCAGACGATTCCCACTCTCTTTCACATTACCAACAATATTGATATAGAAAGCTCCATTCTCCATCAACATGCCATTGAAATTCTGACGACGAGGACGATTACGATAGTCATAGTTCATACTTGTGCCATCCTCATTCCAAAAAAAACGGTAATTACGTACACAAGTTATAATGGAATCATATTCATGCTTAGAATACAACTGCAATGCTTCCGTAAAATGAACAGACTCTGTCAATGGAGAAGTTGCCTGTACTAACATGAAGATATCATCATCAGGCAATTGAGCATAGTTTATATACTCTAACATCACGCTTTCTGTAGAAGCTGTGTCACAAGCATTTTCTGCAGAACGACGATAGAGTATTGTCTTTTTGTAATTTTGCTTTTCAACAGTATTCCATATTTCATCAGAATCTGTAGCCACTATCACTTCATCAACCATTGGACAATTTTCTAAAGCCTCAATATTCCAACATACAAGAGGCTTTCCACAAAACAACTTAATGTTTTTAAGAGGGATGGATTTACTACCACCCCTCACAGGTATAAATGCAATTGTTTTCATTAGTCTACCATTTAACTTGATTTTTCTTCAATTTATTTCTTTGAACCTTCTCTATATCAAGAATATCCTCCTTTTTATAGGTCAACGCTTTTGCCACCGCACGACAATCTCGAGCCAACTTTCTTACACCATCAGGTTCCAAAGAAGCAGCATGATCTGTACCCTTCCATGTTCTATCAAGCGTATAATGACGCTCTATCCACTCTGCTCCCAAAGCAACAGCAGCGCTATCAACAGCAATTCCCAAATGGTGTCCAGAGAAACCTATAGCTTTTACTCTGTCTGCATACAACTCTCGTAGACGTGTCAACTCAAGCAAACAAATATCCTCAAATGGAACAGGATATCCAGAAGTACAATCATAGATAACCAAATCCTTATTACGACCTTTCTCCTCGAAGAACTTGATAATCTGCTCTTCCTCATCTCTTGAGGTCATACCAAAAGAAAGGTGTATCTCGCCTCCAAACTCATCACAAAGATAAGATAAGAGCGGTTTGTTGAGATTGCAAGCTGATGGTACCTTGATAAGATTTGGATGCAAAGTACAGATTTCTTTAGCTGAAGTCACATCCCATACCGAAGTGGAATACTCTACACCAAACTCATTACACCACTCTTGCAACTGCTTGTGTTGGTCGAGATTAAACTCCAAGAACTCGCGATGTGCTCCATATGTTGGCCCATAGGAATTCTCTGGATGTGGATGGGGAGCATTGTACTCTTCTGGAGTCAGCAACTCCTTGTTACAACGCTTCTGAAACTTAACAACATCAACCTTGCAATAGGTTGCAGCTGTCATTATCAACTCTTTAGCGATTGCCATATCACCCTTGTGATTGCAACCAATTTCTGCGATAATTTTTGGACTATTCATTTTTTATTTGATAATATTTCTAATAAACTTTATATTTTGTTTTGTAACTTCCCATAAATTCTCCTGAGCATCTTTTATAGCTTGAATTCTGTCTGTATAATTATAATATGCATCTAGCACCTCTGACAAGAGTCTATCTTCAAAATTAACATCAAGAACATCGGCTCCCCAATTAGGATGTCCAATATCATCAAGAAACCACTGCATTTTATCATGCGAAATGATAGATACAATAGCTGTTTGGCATCCAAAAGGTATCATTTGGGCATGACCTCTCATTCCAACCACTACTCGAGGACATGCATACGCCGAAACAATGTCTTCAACTTTAACCAAATTAACAACTTCATACGGTACATTGTACAATTTCAAGTATTCTTCTATCTCTAAATCCGGCTTCATATGGGCATAAACTTTTATCTTTGTGATTTTCGATAATTTCAGCATGACTTTCGCTATTGAATTTAGATAATCAACAGAAGAACTACGAAGTTTTTTTCTATCAAAAGCACAATTTAATGCAATAAAATCATCCTTTTTAGAATAATCAACAAATGTTGGATATACTTTAGAAGTTAAAGTTGTCATACAAGGTTGATAGACTAACTTTGCCTTGAGATTATCATTTTTCAAATAACCAGAAAGTTTAACTATGCTACCTTTATTTCGAATTCCTACAAAAGAGGCTTTTTCTACGAATTTATTTAGATGTTCCGTAAAAATCGGTTTAAAATCCTCTTGACCTCTAAATCTATTATACCCCAAAGCAAATGCTATAATTGGACACTTAATTTGATCCAAAGCTTCAATGCTACAATTCCATTGCCATCCACTAGTTTCATTAGGACAAGTATCAGACAAGAAAAGTCCTCCACCACCTATAACTATGTAATCTTTCTCATTATAAAATCGAATATCACGAGAAGTTACTCTACTATGAACATCTTCATCTATCCATTTTCGAACTCCTATTAAATTATTAAATAAATCCCTTAAAACAACAGGTAAATAAGTGTCACCCGCATTACCATAAGAAAATGCAGAAATATGTACAACGACACTATCACCTTTCGGGATATACTCTACTAAATGAGGTACTTTTTGAAATCTTCGTACCACTCTAAAAAACATATTTTTAAAACTACTAATCATATTTTTTTTATTTTAGTTAATATAATATTATTTATTGTTTTCTTCTCCCCAGACGCAATACCAAAGAAATAGATTACAAAAATCGTAAAAGTCATCAAAAGCAAACAACGAGTTACTAACATTTCAATACCTTCACCTATGAATATCTTTTTGGTTATCCAAAAACCTATTAGCCCTCCACAAAAAGTAACTAATATTATTTTTAAAATTACCTTCTTTAAATATTCAAATATAGACAATCTGAATTCTTTTTTACAAATCATTAATCTCGGTATAAAGCAAGCCACAAGAAGGAATATGCTTGTATACATAGTAAACTCTGGTCCATATCCATTTTTTAGCAGGATGTATGATATAGGAAGATTTAGTAAATAACACCCTGATACTATAATCTGATATGTTTTAATTCTACCTGTTGCTTGTAAGGCGTTAACCAAAGGATAATTTAATACCTCTAACAAAGCATTGACTATAATAAGTCTAACAAATAAGGCAGAACCAACCGGTGGCTTCTTGAGCCAAAGAAACAATATACCTTCCGTTTCAAATAGAATAGGAAGAGCTAAGATAAACAGAAGATAATATGCGAATTTTGAACTCATAAAAATAAGTTCAAACATTTGAACGACAGCTCCAGCAGAATATCTTTTAATTATTTGAGGTCTAACTGCTGTATAAAAACTATTCGTAAAGTTTGTCAAAGCAGCATTAACACTAAATGCGATTCCTCGTGCAGCATTAACAATAGGGTTAAAAAACACATTGAGCAACACATTAATCCCTTCACTCCTCAATACATTCGAAATTGCACCTATTATATTCCACCACGCAAATGAAAACATATCTTTTAATCGATTTTTATCGAAAAAAAGCATGTATCGACTTTCTTCAAATTTATATATACAATACAATACATAGCAACAACTAGAAATCAGAGTAGAAATAAAGATTAATATAGCATACAAAATTAATTTATCTTCTTTAGTCAATGGTAAAATAAATACTATTAAAAGTTTTAATATTGCATCTATCAAACTGACGTATGCATATATATCCATTTTTTCTCTCGCTATAATTACTGACAGATAAGGTGTTGACAATATATTTGTTAAAAATGCCAAAAAAGAACATTGCAACACCCAATTGGCAGCTACAATTCTCACAGATGGTATATTCATCTTAGTGTTCAAAAACCATAAAGCTATGGTTTCACACAATACAAAAACAAATATAGCTATAATAACATATGAAAGAGCTATTAAACTGAAAGTTTCTTTTAATCTTAATTTATTATCCTTCGCTAAATCTACAGAAAGATATCTCTGAGATGCAGAAGCCATAGTTGAAGACAAAAATGAAAACATAATAACAATCCCACCAACTACATTATATATACCAAAATCTTCTTCTCCTAAAGTATTTAGTACAATTCGACTTGTATATAAAGATACAATAATAATAATAATCTGTCTTATATAAAGTAATATTGTATTTTTTGCTATTCTCGAATTATTTATTATTAATTTATTATCCATGATAAAGAACAAATACTTTCTCTTTAATTCCCGATTACAAACTTGCTATCTAGCAGAACCTCTAAAAGACTTTAAAAGTATGCACAAATATAGTAAAATTTTAAATGTACAACATATAATATAAAAGAGAGATAGATGAGTTTGAGAACAGAGCGAAAAGTAGCTCATAAAAATGCTCTTATCCTCTCCCTCACCTATCTTATATTTCAATATTCTAAATTCTTCTTAAATGTTCCTTCAGTTTCATTAAGTATAGAAAGTAGATATTTACCATAGTCGTTCTTCAACATAGGCTGTGCATTCTCTTTCAGTTGCTCTGCAGAAATCCATCCCTGACGATAGGCGATACCCTCCAGGCATGCCACCTTCACCCCCTGGCGCTTCTCCAAAACTTCAATAAAGGTAGATGCTTCTGAAAGAGAATCATGAGTTCCGGTATCAAGCCAGGCGAATCCTCTCGCCATGGTCTGTACTTTCAGCTGCTTATCCTTCAGGAACTCCTGATTGACTGTAGTGATTTCCAATTCTCCACGAGCGGATGGCTTAATATGCTTGGCTACTTCCACTACCTTGTTAGGATAGAAGTACAAGCCTACCACAGCATAGTTGCTCTTTGGATGTTCAGGCTTCTCTTCAATGCTCAGACAATTGCCTTGCTCATCAAACTCAGCGACTCCATATCGCTCTGGATCACTTACACGATAGCCAAAAACGGTAGCCTTGTTATTCTGTTCAGCATCTGCAACTGCCTGATGCAGCATCTGATTTAATCCTGCACCATAGAAGATATTATCGCCTAATACAAGGCAAGCAGAATCATTACCAATGAATTTCTCTCCGATAATGAAAGCTTGGGCTAAGCCATCTGGTGATGGCTGCTCAGCGTACTCGAACTTGACGCCGAACTGGCTTCCATCGCCTAAGAGGCGTTTGAAGCCTGGCAAATCAAATGGTGTTGAGATAATAAGTATCTCACGGATACCTGCCAACATCAATACCGAGATAGGATAATATATCATCGGTTTATCAAAGATTGGAATCAGCTGCTTGCTGATACCTTTCGTGATGGGGTACAAGCGTGTTCCGCTACCACCTGCTAATACTATTCCTTTCATATAATTATTATTTATTAATCAATAACACTGGTCGAAAACCTACCCGTCCTTCCTTACCGTTAAGGAAGGCTCCACCTCTCATCTCGGTCTTCTCTCCTCAGGCGAGAAGAAGGAAACCGCCCTTAGTGCTATGGCTGCCCCACCGGTCCCTCCCCAGCGGGAGGGTCCTTACCCTATACCCAAGCCCTAAATCCCTACCATAGGGATTAGGGATGTAACCGCCCTCCGGTGCTCAGAACCGCTACGCTATAAGGTTGGCGGACCATCAAAGGTCTTCGCCAAGTTGTGCGGGATGGGACCGCCTTAAATGCAACAGCAAACGTTAGTTTGTAAATCACCGTTAGAACGTAACTACTGATTTTCAGCAGTTAGCACATCCAACAATTTTTCAAAAAAAAGCATATTATTAATTGGTATTGCCAGAGCTGCCAATTAGGCAGCCTTGACATTCACCTTTTTGTTCGAGTTATAATTACATGGA
>NZ_JBNPLT010000048.1:0-13640 GCF_050313615.1 Prevotella sp. SGI.167
GGAGGTGATGTGCTTGGCAAACTTCTCGATGGTCATGATGTCGGTGTACTGCGACACGGCGAAGGCGTTCTGCTTCTCGGTCTTTACGAGGTCGAGGTCTGCCTTCTCAGGCTCCTTGCCCTCCTTCTTCGCCTGGTTGATGCGTGACTTTGCCTGGTTGATAGCCAGAAGATTTGCGTTCACGCTACGCATTACGATGCTGTAATTAATCATAGTCGTTTGTGTTAAAAGGTTCATTTTTGCAACTCCCCGGATAGCCCCGTTTCTTGTCCTTTTCGGGGTCGTCATTGATGACCGGCGCCTGTCATCATTTATCCCCCGCCTCGGTCGTAAGAGATGCCCGTTTTCAGGCACCTAAGGCGTTTCCTTCGATTGCTGGTGCAAAGGTACGAAAAAACACTGTAGGAAGCAATACTTTTCCGGCAACTTGAATTCAGTTTTCCGGAATCTTGTGAAATGGAGCCTTTCGAGAGTAGGTGAGGGGAGTAGTGGCAACGGGCTGCATCCGGTCATTAGTGACCGGTCATTATCGGTCATTAAGAAAAATCACTTCCGGTCATTTAGCCCCTATAATATATATTAAAATATTTTAATATATATTATAGCTATTTTTTCGCCCCCCGAAAACCTTAATGACCGATAATGACCGGGCATTAATGACCGGATTCCGAGGCTTTAATTAATACACTTTTATGCTAGTATTGTTCTTGTAATTTGTTCTGCTTTAATGATTTATAATAAGACATTTAAGTTTTTGTCTGTATATAAATGTATGGGAATAAACTACATACGTCAGCTTCCTTTCCTACAATGTTGTTGCTTCTTTGCCCCACTTTTCGCCTTCCCTTCGCTCTCATTTCCGCCATAAATGCCCTTTCTTTGGAGCATTAGTTGATGTGAGGAAGAGGATTTTTGCGTTTTCCCTTTGGAAATTTATAAAACCACTTTGATATCAGTTCTTTTGCTTCTTTATATTGAAGAGTAAAAATATCGAACATAGCTATCATAAGTATGTTTTATATCATTATCCTTTGCATAGTTTCTTCCTTTAATATTGCTCTGTTTGGGGCAGTAAGCATTATTTACATAATCAGTTTTTATACTCATTTTCTTGTATAAAAGGTAAAATCCCTTGGTAAGTCTTTTTCTGGCTTTTTGTGTTAATATTTATAATAAAACGTAGATGTTTCGAAATTATTATGTACCTTTGAAGGCAATTCTGCTATAAAAAGCAGGCTATAAATATAAAATTCAAACTTGAATAAACTTATAAACAAACGTTTAAGAATATGTCTAAATTTGCAATTTATAACTATAATTTCTTACGCATTATAGAACCTAACGAAGAACATCAACTTGAGTTCCCCGACTGGGAAAATGTAAATGTGAAAGAATCGTTTGAAAATCGCCAGCAATTGCTTGAAGAGCTTTTGCTGGCTGATTTCGAGAAACCATTCCCGTTTGAGAATGCCAGAAAGAAACCATACTGGCACAAACAAATAGTGAAACCACAAGATAATGTCTATGTGATGCGTGTGGCAAATGTTACAAACGTGACTATTACCGATGAACATTTGTTGTCTCAAAAATATGCTGATTATAGAAATTGTCTGGTCATTATAGACAATCGCCCAGGAATCCAGCGTATCGCCATTGAGCAAAAAACTATGGCTTTCAGCCATACGAAGACTGTGGCTAATATCCTAGAAGCATCCTTCTGCAAACTGCTAAAGTGTAAACTTCTGAAAGTTAAGCTGTCTGCGGTTTATGGAACAAATGTCTTTTGGGAAACCCTGGGTAAATATCCTAAGGGGTTCAGTAAAGTAACCTTTCATTTTCCTCATCTCAATTTAGACCGTCTCACCAAGGTGATGGACAAATACCTAACTACAGCCCGTGAGGATTGGGATAGTGACCTTGATTTTACATTTGGAGCCAATGAGGGTGGTGCTGTGAAAATCGACCGCAACAATCAGCGTCAGACGGCACTTATTGCAGGAGCATCTGGCGCAGGTGCGTGGATAAAAATGCTTCCTAAGGGAGAAAAGGGGAAAGCTATTTTGTGTGGCAAAGATCAATACGTGGTGCGCGAACTTGATTCAGAGGTGTTCAATGATCTGGCAATAGGAGCGCAGCCGCTTCCTGGCATGGGACAATCTGCAATGGATAAGGTTAAGGTATTTATGAAGGACATGCCTGATGTTTTCACTCATTAAACTGGTTGAAAGATGGAAAAGTTTGAACGTTTTTCGGAGGAGAAACTGACCTCTTTGCGTGCCCTTTATAGGGGCGATGATTTGTTTAGAACCTGGACATGGCTCCTCTGTTTGCTTGAGCAACAACTGAACGGACTGAATGCTGTAGAAGTATGGAGTGAAACAGAAATGATTCGCCAGAAACTGTCTGAAATCAAAGAACATCGTGATAATGAAGTAGAATTTCTCTATGGAGATCTCGTGAAACGGCACCAGTCTGAGTCCACCGCCATAATCATTCTTACGGTTCTATTCACCCAGATGTGTGATGCAGCACCAGATGAAGAGGATGATGCTGCCGAGCGTAATCCTAACCGGGCTGTCTGTACGGTCTTGGCTCGTCTTTTGAAGAATTCTCCCAACAGGCCTTTTTTTAAGAAATTAATCGCGGCATATAAAAGCAGACGCTACGATAACGAGGGAAATAAGATTATTTTACCCGTAACAGACTATTTGAATGTGAAATCTCCTTTGGAATTGATGGATGAAGAAGCTAAGGTAAAAGTGGAGAGATGGGTAGAAGAGATAGAGAAACTCACACGGGGAATCAGAGGCTTTCTGAATATAGACTGGACTGCTTACGATATAATTTGGAGGAATATTTGTGCTGAACAAGAAATTTCTCTTTTGCTTAATGAGATACAGCCTCGAGGAAATAAATGGGGCTACAATCTGAAACTTGTAGCAAATGTGCTGGGCATACTTCATACTATACCTTACGGTGAGAATGTTGTTTTGGAGGGCAGTATTCAAGCTATCAGTGATGCAGTAGGAGTGAACGTGAGAGCCTATATTGGAAACCATGCCGATTTCGGATCCAGTAATACTACTTTAACCAAAGAAATGCATGCTAAGATAAAGCAATTCATATTATCTGCAGTCGGATAAAAAGCAGCTATTACAGATAAAGATAATGAGGGCGTTGATGGAATAATTCTGTCAGCGCCCTCTTTCTGTCTGATTATCAGCAGATAAATTGCTGATAAGAAATAGCCTCCTTATTTTTTTATGCGTATTTTTATCTACAGACTAATATTCTTATCTTTGCGCTCGGATTTGGGAATCAGTTTCTCATTTCCGAGTGTTTTCATATTTAATAGTTATAACCTGAGCGGAGGCGGGGAACCTCACAATGTGATTGAAGATGGCCATCGGTAATCCACGGCTTCTCTCGCAAACCGATCAGGAATCATGGCAGAAAAAAAACATCAGCTTACAGCTCTGGGCATTGCCTATGAAGCCGTCATCAAGCTGGGCTATACGCACAGCAAACTGGCAAGGCTCGACAGCAGCATCAACTATCCTACGCTGAGGAACATCAGAGATGGGAAGGAGATGAAGAATGCTACGGAACGGTTCTATCTGAAACTGTTCTTCGATTTGTTGAATAAGGAATATGAGCAGCGAATGACCCATGGCGGCAAAGGAGCCGGCAGCCTGCTCATCGTGATGAAAAATATCCTTGAAGCAGAGCTGAAATAAAAAGTGGTGAAAAGATGAGGGGGCATTCTTTCACCAACTGTTCCAGCGCATTCAAAGACTTCTTATCTTTGCACCAGCTTTCAGCAAGATCGGAGTTGGAACTAATCAGCCTTGAAAGGAAGGCTAGGTCTTGCAGTTATAGATTATGAACGGAATGTTTATGAGAGTGGTGCAGCAGGGCGAGGCTTTCGCTGTACAGAGTCAGAAGAGTGAGAACGGCCAGATGATGAAATGCAACATCATCCTCCAGGAGATGGGCGGCAAGTACGAGAACCAGTATGCTGCGGCAATGCTCGGCAACATTGCCCTGTGCAAGTTTGCTCCGGGAACAGTGGTGGCGGTTACGCTTCGATTCACGACCCGTGAGTACAATGGTCAGGTTTACCAGGACATCCTGGTTACGGACATTGAAAAAGTAAAAGGGTAAAAAGGCTTTTTTAAAGGTAAAAAGGTAAAAAAGTAAAAAGGTAAAAGAACCTTAACCCCTTTCCGCCCCCGTTCCAGCGATGGAATCGCTGGTCCCCCGTTAAAGGCTAAAAGGAGGCAAAAAAGGTAAAAAACTGAGTTGAAACAGAGGAGGATTTTCCATGGTAAAGCGCGCAACAATCCGGATGTTTCTTCTCCTAAAATTCAATTCAGATTATGAAAAAAGCAAACAAACAGCAAGTGAATAACCAGCAGGTGAATAATAACGGCTGCCAGCATGTGCAGCTGGGTGGTGTGGCTTTCTATGACGAAGGCAAGTGTTTCATGTTTTCACCTGAAAACGAAGGGGTGAGAAACAAGGTGGAGGGATTCCGCTCGCCGGGCATTGCCCAGCAGTTGACGGACGGTACTTTCGACTTCATGGCGAAACCAAGAATCCGCTCGCAGGCGGAACTGATCAGAAAGCTGGCTCACGGACGTGTGAGCAAGACCAAGGACGGAGCTATCCAGCTCACCCTGAAGGTGTTTTGCGACGAGGGAATCAATATCGCCAATACTCTCGTAAAGGAGGCAGAAGAGGCTGCTGATGCGGTTGTGGATTATCAATTGAAACGATAGAGGATATAGATGTTCAACTTAAATTGAAAGTAGAAACACATAGATGAGTTGTTATTTAATTAAGGTGGAGAACGGGCACAAGGTTGCCCACTCCATCACCTCGGAAGAGGAGTATAAGCAGCTGCGTGGAAGCAACGAGCAGAAGGCGAATCTTCGTCTGGCTCGTGCCGGAAACGATGCTGCGAAACGGAGACTGGTACAGTTTAATTATTCCGGCCATTATCCGCAAGGCGTGGTGAAGGGAATGAAACTGCCAAGCGGTGCTTTCGGATTTGATATGGATGAGCCGGAGGCTTTCGCCAAGGCTGCCAAGCTGCTGCTGAAAGAACCGGACAAGTACAGATTGCTGATGCTGGAGCGTAGTGCAAGACAGGGCGGACATGCGGTGTTTGAGCGTGAAAAGGGCAAGACGGTTCTGGAGAATCAGGTGAGGATTGCTACGATGCTCAAGTGCGAAATGGATACTTCGGCTCACGACATCAATCGTGTTTATTTCACGACCACATCGGATGACGAAGATCTGCTATTCCTTTCGCCACGACTCTTCAAGGATGAATATGATGAGGCTGCTGTGGCTGCTGAAGGGAAGGTTCTAGAAGAAAGAGAACGATATGGGAAGGAGGAACTGCCGGAAGGAGCGCACAAGGCAAACAAGCATTATGAGCCATGGAAGGAAATCCAGAATTCTCAGGGGGCTTTAAAGAGGCAAGAATTTAAGAATTCTCAGAAAACTTCTCAGGGGATTTTAAAAGGTCAAGAATTAGAGAATTCAAGAATTTCTTCTTCTACTACTTCTTCTGCTGCTGCATCAGCTTCGACTTCCTCCGTCTCTCAGGACAATTATCTCGGGATTCCTTATGGAGAAATCATTAAGAAGTGGTGGCAGATGTATAATGACGGGCAGGAGCCGATGCGCTCCAACCGCAATACGCTGACCTTCGAACTGGCTGTGAATCTGCGCCACATCTGTGGCTTCGACCGCAATCTTCTGGCTCAGATTATCCCCTGCTACGATGGCTTTCCCGAACAGGAAAAGATGGCTTGCATCAACTCGGCATTGAACGAGAAAATCACGCAAATGCCTAAGCGACTAAAAGATGTACTGGCTGCGCTGAGACAGGAAAAGTTGAAGCAGGGGTCTTCGAACGGGAATGCAGATGAAGACAGCGAGGCACTGGTGAATGCCTTGGACGAGGCTAACGCCAAGGATGATCTGTTCTATTACGATGCTTTACCCAAGATGCCACAAGGCGTGCGTGATTCCATCAGTGCTGTGGGACCACCTCTGGCAATGCCTGTAATTACCGCCATCTGTCCAGTCATCGGAATGCTGGCAACGGGAGTCAAGGTTGCGGTTCACGGCAAGATGAACTCGCTGAACCTTATCTCCTACATCGCCGGTGATTTTGCATCAGGCAAGGGAAGCATCGACCCTGTGCTTGATGCATGGACTTCGGAAGTGAAACAGATGGACAAAATGTATCAGCAGCAGGAGGATGAATGGAGAGCCAAGAAACGTGCGGCTAAGAATAAGAAGGAGCAACCGGAAGAACCAAAGCTGCCTGTAAGATGTCTTACTTTAAATAATACGGTGGCTAACCTTGCAGAACGACTGGCTAATACTGAAGGCAAGCACGCCTTTTCGTTTACTCCGGAAGCCGACACAGTGGCACAGAAGTGGAAATCTGCCATGAGCGACTTCTCCGTGATGCTCCGCCAGGCTTACGACGGAACGAGCTATGAGCGCGAGGCAAGAAGTGCAGATGCGGTGAATGTTCATATCGAACATCTTTTGTGGAACGTTGTGATGTGCGGAACGCCAGATGCACTCTATCGGGTAGTGAACAATTATACGGATGGTTTCCAAAGCCGTATTGTCGTGGCGCGAACGCCGGACAACACGTTCACTCCGCTTACAGACAATCTCTTTGTGCTGACCGAAACTCAACGTGAGCACATACGGCAGATAGCTCATCTCTTGCCCCTGATGGAGGGCGAGGTGGTTCTGCCTAAGTTGGAGAATAAGGGCAGGGAGTGGCTGGAACAGATACGATTGGAGACCATGAAAAATGACGACAAGGTGAAAGCCCGCCAGCGTTTCCGTATCTGTCCTACCACGATGAGAATGATGACCTGCATCATGCTCTGTAAGGTAGCTGAGACACTGATTCAGAAACATGGCTTCCAGGGGGCAGAAAAGCAGTTGAAGCAGAACCCGCTGTTATGGAAGGAAATGATCGTAAAGACGCAGACGCCAACCATGCTCGAAGCCTTCAATATCCTGGCAGATTATCAGTTGGACAATGCACTCTACTTCTTCCGTAGTCGCATAGAGGATGCATTCTCATCCAAGAGTTATTGCGGTCAGACGACTTATGATCGTTCCCGACGTGGCAAAAATGATTCCATCTTCGAGCGGCTTGACGTTACTTTTTCCTTTGAACAGGCATTACAGCAAAGTATAGCTGTAAAGGGGGCAAACGTAACTCGTGAGGTTGTTAGACAGATGTTGAAAAACTGGAAGCGGCAGGGATTGATAGGTGTGCTGCCCGATATGCGTTACCAGAAGGTTCAACCTTCAGTATAATAGTGGTTTAAAGTAAGTGACCATTAATACATCCGGTCATTAACGGTCACGGTCATTTTCGGTCATTAAGGATTTTCAGTAAGGAAATCCTTAATGGCCCTATCAATAAATCAATTTTATTTTTCGATATTTATGGAAATAATCATTTATCGCCGTCGCTTTACCCGATGGGGAGTAGACGGCACATTAGTAATAAAGGGTACGACAGTTTGTAATACCATAGAACATCCTGAGCGTTTTTTGCCTGCAGGAGACTATGAGATAGCTTTTGTTTCTATAGCTAATAAGAGTAGAAAAATGCCTGTTATCCTGAGGAAGGGACAGGCTGTTTGGGAAGTGGGTATTAATACTCCTTGTCTCAAACCCGGTAATGGACCGATGACGCTGGAAAACGGCTGCATCATTCTGGGTAAGGCTGCAGCCACAGGGCTGGTGATTCATTCTCAGGAATACTTCGACCGACTTTGTGAACGATTAAGGAAGGCTTCTAAAAAGAAGGAGTGTATCAAGTTACGTATCATAGATTGGGGTAGTGATGAAATCTCGATAGCATTTTAGGATTTCCACCCTAACATTCATTCATTTAAAATAGTAATATCATGCGTAAGATTAAGGAAATCATCATTCATTGCAGTGCGACCAAGGAAGGTCGCAACTTTACCGTTGCCGACATCGACCGCTGGCATCGTGAGCGTGGCTTTTTCTGCATCGGTTATCATTTCGTGATTTATCGTGACGGCAGCATCCACGTGGGCAGATCAGTGGAGGAAGTTGGCGCCCACTGTAAGGGACACAACACCGTGAGCATCGGAGTATGCTACATCGGCGGGCTTTCCAAGGATGGCAAGCCGAAGGACACCCGAACCTCCGAGCAGAAGGCGGCGCTGAAAGCGCTCATAGAACAGCTGAAGGAGGAATATCCCGAGGCGACAGTTCATGGCCACAACGAGTTTGCCGCCAAGGATTGTCCTTGCTTCGATGTGAAGGAGGAGTTTGGGGAGTAAAACATAAAAAGCCCTGTAAGGAGCAAAAGCATCGGTATTTTAAAGCTTTTGCCCTTACAGGGCGTATTGCCTGAATGTAGGTTCAATTCTAGAGCGTATTGCAGCAAATTATTTTCCGATGCAAATAATGAATGTCATTGATTCTCAATCGGTTAAGAGTTAACGTGCTATTTGTGAGCCGCTTTCCTTTTGAATGAAAAGAATGTTGATTGTCAGCTACTTACGATTTTCGTATTTTCACTTGGTTTCACTTGATTTCATTCATTTTGTATGTCATATATCTTTACAAACACCCATTTTTAGGGGTTGAAGATTTAACATATTTAACCTTTGTAAACACTCAAAATCTGCATTTTCGTGCTAAAACGTGGTTTTTTATCATTTTTGAGAGGTCGGCTTTTATCTGAATAAATCTGCCATCGTCAGCTGGCATTGGATGTCATCAGAATAGCCGCCCGGCGCAAGTCCATAGGAGGTGATCATCGTGATGAGTACCGTTTTAATGGTGCCTGTTTCCCTGATGAAGGTCTCCCTTCGGTTGTGGATGCGGTTGTCCTCGTCTTCTGTAATAACGTAAGGGGCGTTGGTATATTTCATCTCACAGAGATTAATTGTATCGTCATTTCTGTCGATGAGCATATCTATCTGTGCTCCCTTCGTCAGCGTCTTGCCGGTGACCGGGTCTTTCGTTCCCTTATATGACCAGGAATGAACGCTGCTCACGACTGCTGAGAAGCCGAGAGCTGCCTTGATCTGGTTGACGTGCTGCATGCAGACACGCTCGAATGCTCTTCCTGCCCAACCGTAATGAATGGATGAACCTACGGATGAAGACCAGAAATGTTCATCACCATTGGTGTTCTCCGATATGAAATCGAAGTAGAATAGGGTGTAGTTGTCTATGAGTTGGAAGGTAGCATCCTTCGTCTTCTTGCCGATGGCTGTGAACTTGCGGATGAAACCGCACTGCTCCAGCTCCTGTAGCGCTTTCGAGAAATCTGCGTTGTCTGAGAGTTTCGACGCTTTCAGCAACTCATCTCTGAGCAGTCCCTGTTTCTTCTTGGCAAGCGCTGTGATGATTGCTATATGACAGCGTGGCTTCTTGAACAGGGAAGCGTAGAGAGCATCAAACTCTTGTGTAAGTTCTCCACCTGGCTGGAAGAATATCCGGTCGAAATTCTGTGCCACGCTCATTCCCTTTTTCAAGAAGCTCCAATAGTATGGGATTCCTCCCAAGGCCATGTAAGCTTCGAGAATCTGTCGGTCCTTATAGCCCAGATTCTTCGCTTCGCAATACTGCTTGCATTCTCTGAGGGTGAATGGTTGCAGCAGAACCTTGCATGTAAGACGGTTGTGGAGGCCACCATAGTTCATGACCACATTGTCGATAATCCATGATGTGGCGCTTCCACAGATGACCAGGATAAGGTCTTTTCTCGTAGAAGCCCATGCGTTCCAGAAATGGTCGAGTGAACGGACGAAATTGGATTTTGTCGTGTCCATCCAAGGAAGTTCATCGATGAAGATGACCTTCTTCTCCTCATTTTCCGGGAACGTCTTCAGGAAATTCCACAGCAGTCCAAATGCCTCAGACCATGTCTTAGGCATTGCGCATTTTCCCATTCCGGCAAGATAAAGAGATTCTCGGAAGTCGCTTAACTGCTGCCTGCGAGTGGCTCCGTATGTGCCGGTATGCTGGAAAACGAAATGACTCTTGTAGGCCTCTCTGATAAGAAAGGTCTTGCCGACACGTCGTCTTCCGTAAACAGCCACGAATTGTGATTCATCAGAACTCATCAGTCCGTGGAGTGTTGCTATTTCATTTTCTCTGCCTATTAACATATCGTATTCCTTGTTTTATTCTCTATTTATTAGGTGGCAAAGATACAAAAATATATCGATAAGTCGTGGAAATGTATCAATATTTAACAGATTTCCACGGGAAATCGCAACTTTTTCGGTTTTTTGCACCGAAAAGTATGTGGCTCAGATTTTTTTAGAAACCTATAGCAGTCTGTATTTACCACTTCATAGCCTCCTTAGGAAGCAACGGAATGGCTCCATAGCGCCCTAATAGATAACCCTTGCGGACATCTTCACGAGGCTTGAATTCTGCCAAGGATGTAAGATGAGATGCTCCATCCTTTCCCTTCTCGACAAACCATACTTCGTCAGCTCTGATAAGGTCGAGGTTGAGCAGGTTGCATTCATGGGTGGAGAAGATGAGCTGAGTGTCTCTTCCTGACTCCAGCCCTGAGAAATAGCACTCTAAGATTTTCTGCGAGAGCATCGGGTGCATACTGCGGTCAATCTCGTCGATGAGATAGTCAACTTCATTTTGCTTCAAATCGATGAGCATTGGGATGAAGTCGAGCAATCGGATGCTGCCATCAGATTCTTCGCTCAGATCAAAAACAACCTCTGTGCCGAAAGTAAGATTCCGGTGAACAGCCTTCTGCTTGTAAATCTCATATCCTCCGTTGGCATTTACCTCGAAAAGAAGCATTTCGCCTCCAACTGTGGCAGCCATGCTGTACGCCTTGCCGTTCTTGGCCTTGCTGAGTATGTTGTCAAGTAAATCGGAAGATAAGTTCACATCTTCCTTCTTGATTTTATACAGGCGCACGTCAGAAATGCCCGTGTTGAAATAGGCAAGAAGTGAGCGTGTCGTTTCCTGCAGCTCATCATTGTTTTCAGTAAGGAAAGAAATTCCCTGCAGGCGTGTGCTTGGGAAGATGATTTTCAAACCGTCAGCAAACCAGTTCTTGGCCATGTGTATGGTTTCAAGTCCCTTGCCGTTTCTGCGCACATACTCTGAAAGGAAGCTGGAATCGGAAGGAGTACTGTGGGCGATGAATTTCAGCAGCATGGATGTTTCTTCGTTTCCATCCACCTTGCCAAAAGTGAACTCGTTGCCGTCTGCAGTAACCTTTCTGGTGAAAACTTCCTTGTCGGTACGGCTGTTGATTTCAAACAGCCATTCCTCCTTGATTCCTCCGACGGTGAACTCCATGCCATAGGCGAAGCACTTACCCTTGGTCTTGAACTCGATTTCTACCTTAGAGTTTTTCTCTTCGGTATCAGCAAGCTTGAAAGGTTCTACCTTGCTTTGCGGAAAGCTTCCATTGGCTATCTGCTGGAGCAGGGCAATGGCCTTGATGACGTTGCTCTTTCCGGAAGCATTTGCACATACACGATACCAGCCTTCAGCACAGAAATATCGTCACGCTTCTCTGCACGGGAAACATGAGAAGGATGTGCGTTGCTCTTACCTGCCACAAAGCTGATTTGAGTCTCATCCTTGATGGAATATATATTTTCAAATGTAGCTCTAAGTATCATAACAATGTCATTTTCTTATTAATACTGATGCAAAGATAAGCTTTTTTCTTCGAAAAATGTGTTTGTTAATGTCGAATACTTGCAAGAGTATTGCGTGTTTAACACACGTTAGTATGTTTGTGGCTAAGTCTCTTATGTAATCGTTATGATTATGTTCTGGTGTTGTACTATAATAAATGTAAATAAACCTTGCAGATAAAAAGGGTTAGATTGCTAGTTAAAAAAGGATAAATATAGGCGAGCATTTCAACCACGTGGTTGAAATGCTCAATTTTGTATTTGCTTGTGATTCTTTAAATTATGACTTTAGAGAATTACCAAAATGGGCAACTTGTAGAAAAAATTGGATAGTTCAAACTGGAGAAAGCTATAATGCCGAATATGCCTTGTTGTTTAATAATTTCTATTCTAATCTAATATCGCAGTGAGTCTCACTTCGTCTCTTTGGATCTGCATTTCCATAATGCCATAGGGTGACTTATTATTCGTTTAACGATTGAGCTTTCATTGAATAGTAGAATATGTGTCAATGTTTAACCAAGTTCAATGTAAAATGGCCACGATTCAAACACTTATTGGTATTCTGATGTGACATTTTTTCTTTTTATAAAAGAAAACGCCGGAAAAAGTTGGTGATTTCGAAATATTTCATTATATTTGCAATTAAAAATATTAAAAGCGGAGAATATGGATTTGACTCATAATATTATTGAATACGTAAACTGCTGCGTTGGCGCTTTTGCGAATCGTTTTAAGCTTTCTTCGGCAGATTCGTACGCCTATTTGCGCAGATTTAAAGGAATAGACTTCCTTGTTGATTGCTATGCGGCTGAGCATACTCTTTCTATAGAGGATGCTGTGGAGGATATTGCCATATTATGTCAAAAGAATGGAGGACGATTAGGATGCTAAAACTATATCATGGTAGCAATGTCGTGATAGATAAAATAGATTTATGTCTTTCACGAAAAGGCAAGGATTTTGGATGTGGATTTTATCTGAATCCAAATGAATCGCAAGCAAGGGAAATGGCAGTTCGTACTGCTCAAAGACTGCAGGAGGGAACACCTGTGGTTAATGCTTACTTGTTTGATGACAGCTTGCTTATGGAAGATTCAACGGTTTTATCCGTAAAAGTCTTTGAAGATTATTCTGAAGAATGGGCAGAATTCATTTTGATGAATAGAAGGAATATGACTTCTACGCCTGCTCATCCTTACGATATAGTTATTGGTCCTATTGCAGATGATACGGTTGGTCTCCAAATGCGTCGCTTTATTCAGGGCTATATCAGTATTGACAGAATGATTGAAGAATTGCGTTTCAAAAAGCCTGCAGTTCAGTATTTCTTTGGAACAGAAAAAGCTGTTAGTTACTTAAAGAAGATTTGATTATGAATGAAGATATTCAGTTTCAGATAGAATGCCTCTCTACAGAATTGGTTGAGATGCTGATGCAGAAGTATGGATGGGATATGAAGAAAGCTCTGGATGAGCTGTATTCTTCAGAAACCTACAAGCGCTTGTGTAATCCTGCCTGTGGCTTGTATTACGAAGGAGCAGTGTATGTTTTCTCTTATTTGGAGAATGAGATGGAAACTGGAGTTGTAAAATAATGGTAATAGTGAACGCATGCGTTCACTATTTGTTTTTCTAATTACAATTGAAGAAAGGAATTTAATTCTGAGAATATGGCAATTAAGGAAAAGAATGGAAATACGTTCCCTCATGAGCTATTCAAGGTTGGTGACTTGGTCACATTCCAATGGGATGATACGTTGAAGGATGGTATTGTCTTAGTTGTAGATGCTTATGGTACATTTGAATCTCCCAATATTCCTTCTTATGATATTATGGTAGAGAATGAGAATATGTTGTATAAGCATGTAAAATGCGATTTGGTAAAATCGAAAATCTAAAGATAATG
>NZ_JBNPLT010000049.1:0-12197 GCF_050313615.1 Prevotella sp. SGI.167
TCGCCTGGCTATTAGTATTTCATTAAAAAATAAATTATAAAATAAAAATGAATATACAGGTTAAAGAAATTTTGTACTTGTTGTTTATTCGTGTTCCTTTCTATATATTAGGAAAATATCGGAAAAATCATGTAAAGGTACATTGGGGAAGAGGATTGCATAATTTTGGAGATTGTCTGCAACCTTCCACTTTGAAGCATTATGGACTAACACCTTATTATGTAACGAGTATGGAAAAAGCAGATGTTATTATGGCTGGATCAATTCTTCAATGGCTTTCTCCTTCCTATGAAGGATATATAATAGGAACAGGCGGTGATGACAGAAAGTATAATTTTCCTAGTGCAAAGGTACTTGCTTTAAGAGGCAGCAAAACATTGCATAATTTTTCAAAAAAATCTTCATGTATTTTAGGAGATACTGGATTGATAATGCCTTATGTCTTTCCTAATGTTGAAGAAAAAAAATATGATTTAGGTGTCATTCCGCATTTCGTAGATGAGTATAATGAGAAGTTTCTTCGTTTAGCTTCATTTCCGAAAGTTAAAATTATTAATGTTTTGCAATCTCCAGAAAAGGTTATTAAACAAATAAAACAGTGTAAATATATAGCTTCATCTTCTCTTCATGGTTTAATCATTGCTGATGCTTATCATATTCCTAATATAAGAATTGTGGATTATGATACTTTTGCATATCCTGCATGCAATTATAAATTTGAAGATTATTATTCTGCATTGGGCTTGGAAGATAATCCTTTTGTCATGAGAGGAAATGAAAGAAAAGATCAATTGATAGCATTAGCTACTGTTAAGCCAGTAGAAAAAATAGAGAAAATCCAAAAAGCGTTAGATGAAGTTATGCGGCAGTTCGCACATATTATTAAGCAAAGGCAGCGATGATATATTATATAGGTTTAATGTGGTGAATATGAATGAATTTCTAATTAAGTTTGAATCGTGAAAATTTTGCAAGTCGCATCGGGTGATTTCTTTTCCACATACGGAGGAGGTCAAGTCTATGTTAAGAACATTGTGGATGAAATGATCAGCATGCAGATAAATGTATGTGTTTTGTCCTTTGTCAGCTTTCATCATGAAGTGAAAGCAAAGCAGTATAAAGGTATTCCGCTATATGAAATTGGTACAGGACTGGATGAGGATATAGAAAAGGTAATAGATATACTTCATCCTGATGTAATACATACCCATAGTCATAAAGCATTAGTATGTAGCATAGGTAAGAGAAAAAATATACCTGTAGTGGTAACTTCCCATCATGGAGGTATTTTATGTCCAGCTGGTACTTTGTTGGATTGTGATGACGCAATTTGTTATAAGCACGTAAGTATCAATAATTGTACAAGATGTTGTCTTCGCAATATTCGTACGGGATTATATTGGTATCCACTTGTATCTCTATTGTCTAATAGCGAGTATGTTAAATTAGGGCATTGGTTGCAAAATAAACCTTTTGTGCCTTTTATATCCCCTATTGGTGGAGTAGCTCTTGCTATTGAGCGTAAGAAACAAGAGTGGAATACAATCATTGAAAAATGTACTCTTATGATTGCCCCTTCTTATGCCATGGCAGATGCAATGACGATGAGAGGACTAAATAAGGAAAAGTTAAAAGTTGTACCACATGGCATACCGATGCCTGATATAACAATTCAGGAACCTACACCAATTCAAGGAAAGTTGAAATTTTTCTATGTAGGTAGAATCTGTTATGTTAAAGGCATTCATGTGCTGTTGAATGCATTCCATCAGGTACTTAATCCTGATATAGAACTACATTTGATAGGTGGTAGTGGAAATAAAGGTGAAGAAAAATATATGAAACTGCTGCAAAAGCAATATGCTAAGGACAAGAGAATAGTTTGGCATGGTAAAGTTCCTCCTACAGAAGTTTATCAAACTATAAAAGATTTTCATATTTCTTCTTCTTCTTTTATGGAGGCTTTTGGACTGAATATTTCAGAATCTTTAGCTATGGGTAAACCTGTATTGGCAACCCGTTGCGGTGGTGCAGAAATACAGATTAAAGATGGAGTAAATGGCTGGTTGGTTCCAACCAACGATGCAAGTGCAATGAAAGCAAAAATTGAGGAAATTATTGCTCATAAGGCATTGATACCAAAAATGTCTGAGCAATGTCCGAAAACTGTAGTGTATTTGCATGAACATTGTAAACAATTACAAGATATATATAATACGGTTGTTAAGTAATCCATTTAAATGATGAAGAAAAAGATACTAATTGATACAAAGACTATCCTTCCTCTCTATATACAGGGTTTTATATCGGGTATAGGCAGAAGTACTTATGAATTATTAAATGCATTGCAAAATAAAAAGGATCTACCTTTCGAGATAATTCTCTTTTCTCAAAGTACTAAAGGCGTTTCTCCCAAAAAGGATTTTCTATTTAAAAATCTGCATTTCTATATGCCAGATAGACCATTGTTTAGAAAGGTGACCAATTTTCTGAAAATGAAAAGATGGTTCGTTAGATATGATTTATTGCACATGCCTAATAATACCGCAGAAGTTCCTGAATGTATAGATAAAACAATTTATACAATTCATGATCTTGCTGTTTGCAAGTTTCCGGAAATGTGGCCGAATACTGATGGTGACTTTTTTGAAAGACTAAAAGATGATATTGTTCGTTGTAAGTCTATAGTAACTTGCTCTGAAGCAACAAAAAACGATATAGTAAAGTTTGCGGGTGTTAGCCCTGATAAAATAGAAGTAATATATTGGGGGGTAAATCAAGAAAAATTCAAGCCTTCTATGTGTGATGATTATTTGCAAAAACATCGTATAACACCTTCATATTTCTTTTCGTCATCATGTAACCATCCGAGGAAAAATCTTCCTGTATTATTGGCAGCTTATAGAATGTATAAGGAAAATAATGGAGAGAGACAACTGGTATTATTGAATCCATTAAAAGAATCTTTGGATGATTATATGGATTTGATAGAAAGTAATAATATTATAGTCTGTAGAAATGTATCTGATGAGGATTTAATTGAGTTATATAGCCACGCTCATTGCTCTTTTTTAATATCTTCGTATGAGGGTTTTGGTTTCCCTATATTGGAATCCTTGAGTTGTGAGACTCCTGTAGTTTCCGCAAATAATAGTAGTCTTCCAGAGGCAGGAGGTGATGTGGCTCTCTATCTTAAGGATACCACAGTAGATTCTGTTTATGAAATGATGAAATATATAGATGTTAAGGATAAGTCTCAGTTACTGGATATGAGTGCATGTAGAAAACATTTAGCTAAGTTCACCTGGGATGTATGTGCTGATAAATATGTTTCATACTATAAGACTCTATTAAAACTTTAATAATAACTAAATTAGGTTCGATACTTTTAGTGTATATCCATTTAGTGTAATAAAAAGAAATAAAATAGATGACATTTTCAATAGTTATACCTACGTATAATGGTATGCTTTTTGTGGAAAAAGCAATACAGTCTGCTTTAGCACAGACAAGAAAAGCTGATGAAATTATTATCTCAGATGATAATTCAAAAGATGATACGTTAGCTATTTGTAAAAAATATAAAAGTCAAATAAAAATATATATTAATCCTAATGGACCGTCCGGATTTGTAAATGGTTGGAACAATGCAATACAGTATTGTACGTCGGATTATATAGCGATTTTACATCAAGATGATATTTTTGCTCCTAACTTTTTAGAGGAGATAGAGCATGCTTTAAATATATATCCTGATATAAAACATCTATTTGTTCCTTGTAGCAATATTGACGAAAATGGAGAGGTTTTCTATACTCCTGATTATTGTGATGGAAGTATGATAAGATATACTGCGTCTGAATATATAAATGCTTATCAGCATATAGGAAATCCTCATATTCATAGATGTCCAGGTGTAGTGACCCATAGAAGTATTTTTGATGTTTGTAAGTATCGACCAGAGGCTGGTCATATCGCAGACGATGACTTCTTTTATAGAGTAGGTCAATTTACAGATATTGTGGGTGTATTGAAGCCACTTGCATCTTATCGTGTACATCGGTTTTCTGAAACAGGTCATTTAGATGATATGATGCTTGATAAGAGATTGTTGCATGATTATAGTTATCAAGTTAAAGAAATTCCCAATAATAGGTCTTTAGATAAAAATGCTATTTCTTATTTTAAATATTGGAAGTGGAAATATTTTAGGCGATTAATTGGGTATGGGTTATCAAAGAGAAAATTTAGCATTATAAAGTATGCTATTGCTCAAGTCTTATAGCCTTATTTTAGTGTTATTTTTTTTACAAAATAAAAAATGAAGTCAGAGTCATGCTTTTGAAGTGTGTTAAGGAATATATTAGAAATCTTCGTATTTTTGCCATTCGATTTAAGGCGAAGAATTCAACTATCCCGGTTTTAACAAATTTGTCAGTCATTGTTGCCCCTCATCCTGATGATGAGGTGTTTGGATGTTGTGGTTTGATGCAGCGTTTGATAGCGCAGGGAAAGCGAGTAGAATTGATTATCATGACGGGTGGTGGTAAAAGTCATGCTGGCTGTTGTGATATTGATGAAAACGAGTTGATTCGTCAGCGCCGACAGTTGACTATTCGTGCAGCGAAAGAATATGGGTTGTCTCAAGAATATATCCATTTCTTGGATTATCCAGATGGTGGAGTTCTAGAGAGTGATTCTCAAACAAAGAAACTTTCTAATCTTTTACAAAAACTTGTGGATGGGCAGGATGATGTATCTGTGTTCTATCCTCATAAAAATGGAGAAGGTTGGTCGGATCATGTAACTACGAGCAATATTGTATCTCACTTATTTGATAAGATTTGCCCCAACGCCAAGCAGTATGAATACTGTGTATGGTTCTGGTTCTATAACTGTTGGAAGATTGATTGGAAACAGGCTTGTCTTGTTAGAATGAATAAGAAAGAGCATGCCGTAAAATTGAAAGCAATTGATGTTTATATTGAACCAAAGGCTCCTTGTGGCAAGCCATGGAGTGGAGTATTGCCTCCGGTGTTTCTTTGGGCAAACAAATGGGATAAGGAATTATATTTTAGAGTGAAATGAATCAGGTAATTATTATAGGTGATTCTACGCATAATACGCTTAGTGCTGTCAGAAGTTTCGGAGAAGCTCACATTGCGCAAGTACTGATTTTAGTATGCCATGAGGATACATGCTATGTAAAATATAGCAAGTATCTGAAAGCTAATAACCTATATGTTGTATCGGAGCTAGATGAATGTATGTCTCTGTTAGAACAGTTATCTCATGTTAAAGGTCAGTATCTGATGACAACCTTTGATGCTGCAGCAGAATGGGTTGATGCTCGTGAGGCAAAACTTTCTGAATGGTTTCTGACTCCTTGCCGAGGTAAGCAGATTGGTAATTTGTTTAATAAGGCTGCACAATGTGAGTTGGCAAAGCAATGTGGCTTGGATGTTCCTCAATCTGTTGTTTATGATAGGGAGACTTCTTTGGATGGAATATCTTTGGTATTTCCTTTACTTACCAAGCCTTTGGTAAGCAGCAAGGGCGCAAAAGAGGATATTCATATTTGTAAAAATATAGAAGAGCTAAAGATAGCATTGCAGGAAAATAGCCATTGCCAAAAGTTTCTCTTGCAGCAATTTATAGAAAAAGAATACGAGATAGACGCTGTAGGTGTAAGTACCAATCAAGGTGTTGTAATGGGTGGTGCTATTCATAAGTATCGCCATTGGCCAAGATTAGTTGGTGCTGGTGCCTTTGGTGTCTTTGAGAATATGGATAGCTTTAATGTTGATGTGCAAAAGATAGAGCATTTCCTTCGTGTATCGGGCTATTATGGACCGTTTAGTGTGGAGTTCTTGCATACAAAAGAAGGTAAAAACTATTTTATGGAGGTTAATTTCAGAAATGAAGGTTTAGCATACGCATCAACATGTGCCGGTGCAAATCTTCATGCATATTATGTGGATGCTTCCAAGAAGATAAATTGGAAAAAATTCCGTAAAACTTATATGATGAACTATAGTATCGATTTACTTTATGTAAAAGAGGGTGATATCACTATTTGGCATTGGCTGAAAGATTTTCTTCGTACTAGATGTTTTATCAATATCTGCTTCTCTGATTTAGGTCCTGTATTGGCTTATTATAAGCATAAAATATCAGGAAAACGATAGAAGCGATATTTACTTATTTAGCAATTCATGAAAGTATTAATAGCAATTCCGTGTCTCTTGACTGGAGGTACGGAAATACAGACCCTAAATCTGGTGCGTGCATTAGTGAAGGGGGAACATCAGGTGACAACAGCCTGCTACTTTGAGCACACCGAAAATATGGTGAAGCTGTATGAAGAAGCGGGTAGTAAAGTGGTACTCTTTTCAAAAGACGGAGTACGAGTGGGAGGAGTGAAGGGTATCATATTCCTTCTAAAGAATTTATGGAAGATTAAATTATCTTTTAAACCTGATGTAGTGCATGTACAGTATATGGCACCTGGTGCCATTCCCATCATCCTGTTAAAACTGATGGGGCAGAAAAGTATCGTTGCGACAGCTCATACCAATGCTGATGTTTATGGAGCAAAAGCAATGAAACTGTTAAAGTTTTTGCAGAGTCATGTGTTGAGAGCTTTTACCTGTATTACACTAAGGGCAGAGAAGAACTTCTTTGGGAGTTGTTCTTTATTTGATTCTTCCATCCGTTGTATTCCTGCTCATGCGCATTATACCATATATAATGCTTTGCCTGGTTATATCCAGATTGCTAATAAAAAAAGAGAAAATAAGGATATTGTAACCATTGGTGTAGTGAGTCGTTTGGAGCATATCAAGGGTATGGATCTTGTTGTTCCTGCTTTTGCCAAAGTATATGACAAGCATAAGAATGTTCGTTTGTTGGTGGTAGGGGATGGTTCCTTGCTGAAACAAATGGAGGAAGATGCTAATAGATTGCAGCTTGGCAAAAACATTGAATTTGCAGGAATGCAGAAACAGACAGATTTACAAGCGTATTATGACAAAATAGATGTGTTGTTAATGCCTTCAAGAAGCGAAGGCTTCGGTTTGACGGCAATAGAAGGTATGGCTCGTGGTTGTGTGCTGGTAGCTAGCAATACCGGCGGTTTACCAGAGGTAGTCAGAGAAGGGTATGTTGGATTACTTCATCAACCTGAATCGGTGAATGATTTAGCTAATAAGATTTGTAGTCTTATAGAAAATCCAAAACATTTTGAGCAAATGCGCTCTCATTTACATGATTATGTGCAGCAGTTTACTTTTGAACGGTATGCTGATTTGTTTAATGATTTATATTCTAAATTGAAATAAAAAATGCTGATGGATGCTGTAAAAAAAAGAGATGTAAGTATTGATATATTAAAGTTCTTTGCTGTTATATTGATAACAAATTCTCACATGGCACACTTATATGTTAAGTTTAGTGCTTTGGCTACAGGTGGAGCAATAGGAGATGTATTTTTCTTCTTTTGTTCTGGTTTTACTCTTTTCTTGAGTAAACAGCGAAGATTTGATAATTATTATAAACGTCGAATTAATCGTATTTATCCTACCGTCTTCATGTGGGCGTTGTTGGCCTCTGTTTTATTTAACAACAAGGATAATATGCAGGAAATTATAATTTGGGGAGGCGGATGGTTTGTAACCTGTATCATGATTTATTATGTTGTCCTTTATTTCATTAGGCGATTTGTTTTTGCTTATTTAAGGGCAGTTTTTGTGCTTTTATTGGTATTGTCTTTTGTTGCATATTATTTTTGGGACAATTCCTCTCATTGTTTAATATATGGTAATACATATCTTAAATGGGGATTGTATTTCCTTTATATGTTATTAGGAGCAATGGTTGGATGTGGTAAAGTAAAGGTAATTAGCTTTTCTTTTAAAAAAGATTTAATCTGCTGTATTATTTCATTAATTGCTTTCTATGGAATATTGTGGGCAGGAACGAAAAGCGAATTATTCTTTAGTTTACAGATCGTTACGTTGTTGCCATTATTTGGTATTACATTCTATTTTTACAAGCTGTGTAATTCTGCATCTGTTAAAAAGTTGATTGAGAATAAATATACAGCTCCTGTAGTGAAGATTGTATCTGGACTATGTCTTGAGATATATGTTGTTCAATATTGGGTGATGACAGATAAACTGAATTCGTTATTCCCTATGAATATTCCAATCGTATTTGTCTTAATCACTTGTTTTGCATATTTGTTAAGATGCATGTCTAGATGGTTTTCACAAACGTTTAAGGATGCTGATTATGATTGGAAAGCAATTTTCAAGGTTTATTAATAGGTTTTAAATCGTATCATATGGCTTTAATAATAAATTTAGTTGTTGGTTTAATTGCATTTTATTTTGCCTATAGATTTGCATTGAATAAGCAAATGGTAGTTACTTTGCCTTGGGATAAAAGATATGAATACGTTTGCAATCAAAATCTAAGTTTTTTAATCTATAGCATATTAACAGCAATGCTGTTTCTCGGTCCACTTTCTTTACTGAAATACGCTGTGTGGATTGTATTGCTTTTAGTTATGATATATAGAGGGGGATTTCGATTCCGTTTTAATATAGTTTTAGGGGCATATTCTTTATTTGTTCTTTGGAATCTATATACAATGACATATACCCTCTATCCTGGTCAAGGGTGGATGATGTTGTTGAAATTTTGTCTTCCATATATTTATTTCTGGTTAGGATACAATGCTATTCAGAGGGAGGATGATTTCTATATATTTCTAGAAAAAACGTGTTGGATATGCTGTGGATATGCTTTGATTATTGGTGGAGTTTCAGCAAAATTGATAAGTCCTTTATATAATTTTCTAAATTTTACTTCAGGTGGACTATTCATCTCGTATGCATCCCTTGCTGATTTTTTCGCTATTTTATTACCTGTTCCAGTTATAATGTATTTTGTAACAAATAGACGAATGTATTTATGGATGGTAGTTTGGCTATTATTATCTACAGTACTTGAAGCTGTTAGAACTGGTATTGGTGCTTCTGTACTTGGCTTGTCCTTTTTCTATATGTTATATAAAAAAGGTAAATCTGTTCCTTATATAGCATTGATGGTTATTATATTTATTGGTTCCATATTTGCAATTCCTGAGGTAAGAGAAAAAATGTTTGGAGAAGATGCGGATAAGGTAACGCTCAGCAATGCGGGGGCTGCAAAAGTTACTATGAATGGACGTGATACAGTATGGGAACTTACGATGAATCGTTTTTACAAGGGTAAAGAGATTCAAGGATCAGGTTGTGGTACAGCTTTAGCATGGTTGAAGGGGTATTTTGTAGGAGGAAAAAGTGCAGGACTTATACATTCTGATTGGGTTCAAATGTTGTGTGAGTCTGGAAATATTGGACTAGGTATTTATATTGTTTTTGCACTAGTTATGCTTTTGATTGTCTTGTCTGAAACATGGAAGTTTAAAGACTTTTTATCGATAACTTTTGCAGGTGCTTTAACTGTAGCTTCTTTTATGGCTTGTTTTTTTGCAATGGGCTTTGATAATGTTATCACTTATGCTCAGCAAGGATATGTGATACCATTTATATTTCTTGGAATTTTCTATAAATTTAAAGATTTAAACAATGATTTCTGTAGTAATACCTCTATATAATAAAGAAAAGCAAATAGCTGGGACACTCCAAACTGTCTTGGATCAGACTTGCCAAGATTTTGAAATTGTAATAGTTAACGATGGTTCGACTGATGGTAGCGTTGGAGAAATAAAGAAAATTACAGATTCTCGTATTCGATTGATTAATCAAAAAAATGGTGGTGTCAGTGCAGCTCGCAATAGAGGCATAGAAGAAGCTAAAGGAGAACATATAGCTTTCTTAGATGCTGATGATATGTGGAATAGAGATTATTTGAAGACAATAAATTATTTGATAAAAAAATATCCCAATTGTAAAGCAAGAGGAACCAATTATTTTTTATGTTGTGCTGGGAATCAAGAGAATACGATTTTACGTAAAATACCTTTTAATGCGGATGATGGAGTTTTGGAGAATTATTTTGAAGTAGCGGCATGTTCTCATCCGCCAATTTGGACAAGTTGCACATGCGTTGATAAGGATTTACTCTTAGATATAGGTGGATTCCCTGTTGGGATTAAGTCTGGTGAAGATCTTTTAACATGGGCCCGTATTGCCGTTAAAACAAATTTCGCTTATTCTTTGCATCCTATGGGCTTTTATAATATGGGGGATGGGTATGTATTAACGAATACTCCACCAAGACGTCAAGATATAGGTGATCCAGTTGGAAAAGGTTTATTGCAGCTTTGTAAACAATATAATAATGTTGCTGGACTTAAAACATATTTGTCAAGATGGCATAAAATGAGAGCTTCTGTAGCATTAAGATATTTTGATAGAATTGAAACCTTGAAAGAGGCAGTGTTGTCTTTAAAATATGATTTTAGAAAGTGTGAAACCTATCCTTTTTTGATTTTACCCTTATTGCCACAAAAAGTTATAAGAAAAATTTTAGGTATGGATAAACTTCGACCTCATAATAGGAGAAAATAAGCATTTTTGAGAAAGTTAATAAGTCATGAAACGTATTATATTTATATTATTTCGTTGTTTAGCAATTGCTTGTAAGGTCATAAGCGAGAACATGTATATGAAAATTTTCATAAGAGCTTATAAGATAATTGGGATAAAATTTATTGGTAATCCTGAGTATATTGATTATCATTCTCATCTTGATCCTTCCGGAGGGTTAATTTTGGGTAGGGGTGTGGTAATTTCTACAAATGTAATTATTCTTACTCATGATTGGTCTTTTTTGAAAAAGATTAAGGTTGGTGCTGGTGAGTTTTCTGAAAATATGTCAGAAAATGCATATAATTCTGTGAGTATTGGTGAAGATTCTTTTATAGGTGCTGGTTGTATAATTCTTCCTGGTAGTAAAATCGGAAAATTTTGTATAGTTGGTGCTGGAGCAGTTGTAAAAGGTGATTTTGAAGATTATTCAGTTATTGTAGGTTCTCCTGCTCGAAAAATTAAGGATATTAGAGATGAATAAACAAAGAATTCTTTTTGTCCTACACCTGCCGCCACCCGTACATGGAGCGGCTATGATGGGAAAGTATATTCACGATAGCCGTGTTATCAACGAGGCTTTCGAGTGTAAGTATATCAATCTTACTTCTGCCAAGACCTTGCAGGATATTGGTAAGGGAGGAGTGATGAAGTATATCAAGTATATGATGCTCTTATGCAAGGTCATCCTGAAGGTGATTACCTTTAGACCACAGCTTGTATATGTTACCCCTACAGCTTGTGGCGTTGCCTTCTATAAGGACTTTCTCGTGGTTCAACTTCTGAAACTGATGGAAAGAAAGGTGGTTGTGCATTATCATAACAAGGGTGTTGTAACCCGACAGGACAAGAAACTGGATGACTGGATATATCGCAGCTTCTTTAAGGGAATTAAGGTTATCCTGTTGGCTGATGCCTTATATGAGGATGTGAAGAAATACGTGAAACGCGAACAGGTGCTGATTTGTGAAAATGGTATTCCTGGTAACGCAGTTGATGCAAAGGATATCACTAGAGAAAATACGACGTCTAGAATCCTCTTCTTATCAAACCTATTAATAGCTAAGGGTGTTCTTGTACTTCTTGATGCTTTAAAGATGCTAGATGATAAGAAGTTGAATTTTACCTGTGATTTCGTTGGAGCAGAAACCAATGAGATTGATGCGCAACGTTTTCAAGAAGAAGTGGAAATGCGAAATCTGCAAAACAAAGTAGCTTATCTTGGAAAGAAATATGGTGAAGAGAAAGAAGATCTGTACAAAAAGTCTGATTTCTTCATCCTTCCTACCTTAAACGAATGTTTCCCTCTTGTCTTGTTAGAGGCTATGCAGCATGCTTTGCCATGTGTTGCCTCAGATGTTGGTGGCATCAGCAGCATCATCCGTCATGGCGAAAACGGCTATCTGGTGGAAATGAATAATCCAACAGCGCTTGCCAACAGCATTGAAAAACTATTAAAGGATGCTGATTTGAGAAAGAATATGGGAGAGAATGGATGGAAGAGATTCAAAAGTGATTTTACTTTGGAGGCTTTTGAAAAACGAATGGAATTCTGCTTGAGAAAGGCACTGAAGTAAAAAAGTACTTAATGATATATAG
>NZ_JBNPLT010000050.1:0-12001 GCF_050313615.1 Prevotella sp. SGI.167
TTTATAAGGATTTGTATGTAGAATGGGCAAGAAAGTATCATATTTTCTTGCCCATATTTATTATCTTTGCACCCGATATTTACATAAACTTCAAACTTAATCATAAACAGAATCATAGATGAAGAAATTATTTGTTTTATTGGCGATGGCATTGGCTACATGCAATCTCTTAGCAAAGTCAGACTTCGTACAGGTAAAGGACGGACATTTCGTTCGTGATGGTAAACCTTATTATTATGTAGGCACCAACTTCTGGTATGGTGCTATCCTGGGCTCAGAGGGACAGGGCGGCAACCGGGAACGACTCTGCCGTGAACTTGACAAGATGAAGGAGATGGGCATCGACAACCTGCGCATCCTGGTGGGTTCCGATGGCAAGCGTGGAGTGAAGACCAAGGTGGAACCTACCTTGCAGGAAGCACCGGGCGTTTATAATGATACCATACTTGCCGGTCTCGATTATCTCCTGATGGAGATGGGCAAACGCAAGATGGTGGCTGTGCTCTATCTCAACAATTCCTGGGAATGGAGCGGCGGTTACGGCTATTATCTGGAGCAGGCAGGTTTAGGCAAGGCGCCACGTCCTGATGAGGATGGCTATTCGGCATTCATGAATTTCGTGGCTCAGTATGCTTCCTGTGATAAGGCTCACCAGCTCTTCTATGATTACGTGCGTTTCATTCTTACTAGAACCAATAGATATACAAAGAAAAAATATAAGGACGATCCAGCCATCATGTCATGGCAGATAGGCAATGAGCCTCGTGCCTTCAGCAAGGAGCAGTTGCCTGCATTCGAGAAATGGCTGGGCGAGACAAGCAAGCTGATCCGTTCACTCGATAAGAACCATCTTATCTCCATCGGAAGTGAAGGCAAGTGGGGTTGTGAAAACGAGTTGGATTGCTGGGAGCGCATTTGTGCCGACCGTAATGTGGATTATTGCAATATCCATTTGTGGCCTTACAACTGGAGTTGGGCAAGAAAGGATCATTTGCTGGAAGATTTAGGCGTATCTTGCAAAAACACAAAGGAGTATATCGATGAGCATCTTGCTGTTTGCGGTCGCATCCGTAAGCCGTTGGTGATGGAAGAGTTCGGTTATCCTCGTGACGGTTTCTCCTTCTCTCCTTCTTCTACTACAGAAGGTCGTGATGGTTATTATAAGTATGTCTTCAGTCTTGTTGGCGACAATGCCGCCTCTGGTGGTTATTTTGCCGGTTGCAACTTCTGGGGCTGGGGTGGTTTTGCCCAGCCGAAGCACGAGCAGTGGCAGGTGGGAGATGATTATACCGGCGATCCAGCCCAGGAAGCCCAAGGTCTCAATTCCGTCTTCTCTACAGATAAATCCACGCTTGATGTAATTAAGACACAGGTTGATAGAATGAAGAAGATAGGAAAGTAGTTTTTATTTCGTCTGCAGCCGCCTTAAGCCTTGAAGGGATAAATTCGTTTGCAGTCCGCCTTACGCCCTGAACCAACGGTCACCGGCGCGAAGCGGAAATGTATAGGGCAGAAGCTCATAGCCCAGGGCATTCGCCCTGGGTTTTGTGTTTGTAATACCCCTGCGCCCTGTAAGGGTAAAAGCTTTAAAACCACATCTTTTTCTTAATATAATAATGTGTAATTCCATTTTCTCCTTAAATCTTCTAGTTCTTCCTGTATCCAAGTGCTTTTTAATGTTAAAACTTTATATTATTTGGTGACAATATTAGGTATTCTTATTATATTTGTCAACAAATTAAAGAACTAACAAATATGACTAATGACTCATTTTCAATAAGATTGCGAGAAGCGCGCCTGATGATGGGGCTCAGCATGGATAAACTCGTAGAGCGTACCAACGGAGCCATCACCAAGCAGAGCATCTCCCGTTATGAGAAAGGCATCATGCGCCCTAAGCGTGATGCCCTGCAAGCCATAGCCAAAGCCCTCAATATCAGCGAGGAATATTTCGAAGGAACCAATCTCAAGATAGATGTTCCGATGCTCCGCACCACCTCCAATGGTAAGTTATCCGAAGACGAGTTGCAAGCCCTGGAAGCCAAACTCTCTTTTTGGGCAGAGCAGTATCTAGCCAAGGAGAAAGAAGCGGGTTTTCCTACTCAATTCAAAAATCCGATAAAAGGCACCAGGGTATTAACGCTGGAAGATGCCATCCAGGCATCTAGCCTTCTTCGTGAAAAATGGCATTGCGGTGATGGTCCCATCGCCAGCATCCTGAGACTCTTGGAAAGAAAAGGCATCATGATACTTGCAGCTACTCTCCCAGAGTATGTCTTCGGAATGAGTACCTGGGCAGATAAGAAGCATCCGCTGATGATTCTCGATTTCAATCCAGAAAAGAGTAGTGTGGAGAAACTTCGTTTCACGGCAGCTCATGAGTTGGCTCATCTGCTTCTCCTCTTCCCGGAAGATAGTCCGCTGAGGCTGGAGAAGCGTTGTGATCTCTTTGCCAGTTTCTTTCTTCTTCCCAAGTTGACGCTTATTGAAGAGTTGGGTTCCAGGAAGCGAGAGTTGATAACGCTGGAAGAGATGATAGACATCAAGGAGCTATATGGCGCCTCTCTCGCCGCTTCCATCATTGCCGCCAGAGATTACGGCATTATCACTACCGAGTATAAACGGGCATGGTATGCCGAGCATATAGAGCCTAATCCACGAGAAAACGGTAATGGTCACTATGTATTTCCTGAGACATTGGGAAGGGAGAAGAGAGTCAATTCGATAGTAGATTCGTGAATGTTGAATGTCGGTGTAAATGTCAGCATTTGATGATATTTAAAATAGGAAATACTAATTCTTAACAGTATTAGATATGAAGGAAAAAAATAATGAGCAAATTTTCTTCGATATGTTCGAAGAGGTTGCAACCGAAAGCATCGCTGAGGCTCGGAATGTATACACCTATGAAGAAATTGATGGGTGCTATCAGGAGGCGAAAGAGATTGCTGATAAGGTAAGGAACCATCTGAGAGAAATTTTATGATAAGCAAAAAATATATTTATAAAACGAACATTTTTTTAAAATATGAGAATTCTTTTAAAAACTTCACCGAATACTACACCAGTTCCTTTTGATTATCAACAGAAACTGGTTGGTACTATTCATAAATGGATTGGAAACAATTCTATTCATGATACGATTTCATTGTATTCTTTCTCTTGGTTAAATGGAGGAAGAAAAGTGGAGGATGCACTTCAGTTTTCACAGGGTGCAACGATGTTTATTAGCTTTTATGATGAAAGTATCATTAAGGTTATCATCAGAACAATTCTTGAAGATCCTGAGATGTTTTGTGGTATGTTTGTAACTGACATAACTATTGGTGCTGAACCTCAATTTTCAGAGCGGGATTTGTATTATTGTGCTAGTCCGATTTTTATAAAGAGAAAATTGGATGATGGAAGCATTAAACAGTATAATTTCAATCATGCACAGGCAAACCAATATCTTAAGGAAACTCTTTTGTCGAAGATGAAAGAGGCTGGATTGGAAGAGGATGAAACGTTAGATATCTGTTTTGATCTTTCTTACTCCAAAAAGAAGTTGAAGTTGGTTCGTTATCATGGTATTGGCAATAAGGCAAGTCTTTGCCCGGTTGTCATCAAAGGTAAGCCTGAGACGAAACAATTTATATGGAATGTTGGCATTGGCAATTGTACGGGTATCGGATTTGGAGCAATTTACTAATTATTAAAGGATTTGATTATGTATGTCGTAACATATAAAGGGCAGTTTGGTTTCATTAAACCATGGACCGCAGTTCGTGATGGAGAAACATTCAGTCAGCAGTTTCTTACACCTTCAATAATAGAAGGCATAGAGAAAAAACTGTTTCCTGAACTATTGGACGTTCCAGGAATTCATAAAATTTTGAGGCACAAATTGAAGTATGATTCCCTGGATTCTCAACAGGAAGTGATACAGCCAAGAGATTGGGAGTATAAAAACAGAACATTCATTAGAAATCGTTCTGTATTGAAGCGTTCTGTTCTTTTGCATCCGGTTTTATGTATTGCTTTTGAAAACGAAGAAGATGCTATTATTGCATCGAAGCAACATGTATGTGTATGTAGAAATGAAGATATACTCTTGCCAGAATTAGAAATCAGAGTGATGGAAGAAGAACAATTCAATCAATTACCTGGTTTTGAATTGCGCTTTGGAAATTCAGAGCAGTCTTTCTTGGTTGGCTATAATCGTTTTAACGATAATCAACCAATGGTTGGCTGGATAGAGTATAATGGTCAATCTTTACTTTAAACGATGTAACTATATGAATATTCATCAAGAAATATTAGCTAAAAGCGAGCAGAATGGACATGTTTGTTTGTATCAGCATCTTAAGAATGTTGCTGATACCGCCCGTGTAATGGCTAAACATTTAGGATTTGATGAACAGATTGCGGTAGAAGGAGCTTTATTGCATGACATCGGAAAGGTAAGTCCAGTGTTCCAGCAATCGCTGATTTCCCCAAACAAGAAGAAGCCTGGTTCTGTTTTTCGCCATGAAATAGCTTCCTTGTTCTTTCTATCGTTGATATGTCGGGAACATAGAGAGGCTGTGATAGATATGATTGTAGCTCATCATAAATCTATGTATAAAGATGTTCGGAATTTGGGCATTTTAGATTTAGATGATACATCAGATTGCTTCAAGGAACATTCAAAGTTATTCCCGGAATGGAGTTATATAGCCATTGATATTCTTGAAAGCCTTGGCATGGAAACCCATGAGATATCTTTGGAAGAGGCAAAAGAAAATTACGAATATGTCATAGACTATTGTGATGGTAGAAAAAAGGGATGTTCTGAATGGAGAGGGTTGTTGATGGCGGCAGATCACATGGCTTCTGCTATGGAGACTGCATTTGAAATGCCGCTTGATAAACTCTTCATCAAACCTGATTTGTCTTTTTACAATAGGCAAAGTGAACTCTATCCTTTATCATTGATTTCTTCGGATAGTAAGAAGATGCATACGTTGGTAACGGCTCCAACTGGAGCTGGAAAAACTGATTTTTTGTTGAGGCGTTGTCGTGGAAGAGTTTTCTATACACTGCCTTTTCAAGCATCAATTAATGCTATGTATGATAGAATAAGGAATGATTTGAGTAAAACTAATGCTCAAGTTCATCTTCTACATGCAGCCTCTAATCTGAAAGTGAAAGACGGTAAGATAGAGGAAAGTATCATGCAGCGTCATGTTGGTGCATCAGTGAAGGTCCTTACTCCACACCAGATGGCCTCTGTAGTTTTTGGAATCAAAGGATATGAGGCTATGGCTATGGATTTAAAAGGTTGTGATGTGATTCTCGATGAGATACACACCTATTCTGATGTTATGCAGTCTATAGTTCTACGCATTATAGAAATTCTTGTTGCGCTGGAGTGTAGGGTACATGTTGGTACGGCAACAATGCCGACAGTATTGTATCAGAGGATACTTCAACTATTGGGTGGAGCTGATGCAGTTTATGAGGTAAAGTTGGATTCTCTGACGCTTCAATCATTTGACAGGCATCAAATCTACAAGCTCGATGATAAAAAAGAATCTTATGGTGTGATAGCCTCAGCAATCGAAAGCAATTCTAAAGTTCTCATAGTATGTAATCAAGTAAAAAGAGCACAGAAACTATATGAGTTTATTGAGAAATTATATCCGGATGTGAAGAAGATGCTTGTGCATAGCAGGTACAAACGAAGCGACAGGGCTAAATTGGAAACAAAGTTGCGTGAAGACTTCAATCAATTAGAAAACGTTCCATGCATCGTAGTTTCCACTCAAGTAGTAGAGGTCAGTCTTGATATCAGCTTTGATATAATGATTACTGAGTGTGCTCCAATTGATGCTCTTACACAGCGTTTTGGACGAATTAATCGCAAGCGTACAAGAGATACCATAGGACACTACAAGCCGATATATGTCATAGCACCATCTGAAGATGATAAAGAAGCTCTTCCTTATAGTCTGGATGTTCTGAAAGATACTTTCAGGGTCCTGCCAGACAGTGGTGACATCATGGAGGAATGTCATGTTCAGGAAATGATAGATAAGGTATATCCAAAGATTGACTTTCAGAATATAGACTTTACTGGAGTGGCGTTCTTGGAAGGAAAATGGGTGTTAAAGGCACTTTGTCATCATCCGAAATCAGCGTTACTGGAAACGCTTGACATCAATTCTGCTGTTTGTATTACAGAAGAAGATAAAGACAGATACTTATGTGCCAATGGATTGGAAAGAATTGAAATGGAAATACCTGTAAGCTATCATTCCATTGCACATAGAAATCTTGATCAGCTCAATAAGGGGTCGCATCCTTTTGTCATTCCGAACAAAGGATATGATGAAGAAAAGGGATTGTTACCCGATTTGTGTAAAATAGAATATTATCAATCGTTTGAAATACTATAAAATATGATAACATCAAATATTGGAAAGATATTCCTGGATGCTTACAATGAAAAATATGGCACCAGCTATGATGCCAGAACTTTCTTTTTGGAGCAGTTCTATCCCTTGTTTTTTGATCAAAACAAGTATATGATGACTGCAGGCAATTCGCCTTTGGAAAACCCAAAGTTAAGTTGGGATGATATGATAAAGGGGAAAAAGCCTTTTGAAACTCCTGAACAGAGAAAGATCCGCTTCGAAAAATTGATTAAGAAAATCGAAGAAAGTGAAGCTGATGCTAGCATTGCACGAGGTTATGCTTCTTTAGATGTTACCGCAACAACATCTGGTCAAGTAACAGATTTGAAGTTGCCTAATTCTCAGGAAGAAATCTATGCATCGTGGATTGGAGATGCTCTTGGTATTGGTGTTCAGGGAGGTTTTTCGATTCTTTTTAGCAACAAAGAGATCTTACTTGATATTTTTGAAGGTTGGAAGCTCTATCGTACGAGTCTTAATGAGACAACCATGCTGAAAGGAAATCAGATTAATACTTGGAATGGTCAATGGCTGTCCCATTATTATGATCCAAGAGAATATGATGCAGATATGCCTTTGGCGGGATATAGTCCTTACAATACGAATAAGGATGGAATCATCAATATTGATACCCAAACATGGACAAAGATTCTCATTGGTATTTCTAAAAAATATAGAAATGCTCAAATTTTGGGCTACATCTATAGCATAGGACAGACAAATGCTACAATTGGTTTTATACCATTTAATTTGAACCAAATACGCCGTCCAATTCATCTTTATGAAAAGATATTTGGGATGAGCAATGGTAAAAATGCAGAGTCTTTATGGGGAACTGCAATTGGATTTAAAACGGCTTGTACTTATGGAGCTGTAGGTATTAAAGCCATGGAGCCTAAAGGGCTTAGAGATTATGTATATTCAAAAGGAGATAAAGTGCCGAAACAGCCGAAAACTCCTAAAAATGAAGACGAACAAATTAATTTTAACGTATATAAAATTTGGATATTAGCTATGTTGAATAATGATGAATTATGGGAGAAATCCCAAGAGTTGGCTGAGTTGTTGAACGAAGCCTCTAGTGATAAAGATAAGTCTATCAGTACCAAACGTAAAAATTTGGTTGAGACAATGCTCAATGCAACTAATAAGAAACAGTTCATAGCAGCTGCTGCAGAGGTTGTTTCATTCATTGGTAAGATAGATGAGTTTAAAGGAATCGTGAAGGAGATTCATGGTATGCCAACAGACAATGTACCATACTTCTTAACACTTTTGCGTTTCCAGTATAAGACATTATAATAACAATTAAAAATACAAGATTATGAAAGAGAATTCTTTTATTTATTTGCGAGGTTTCAAGCATGCTGCGTTCACAGTATTCTGTGTAGAAGATGGTCAGAAATCTTATTATGACCCACAGTTCAACGTAAGAGTTCCATTTGCTAGTGGTCAACAGGTTAAGCGTTCTATCCTGGAGCAGCTTAACGATGTTTTAGGTGTTCAACCTTCTCCTACCGAGTTCTTTTTTGATGTAGATAAGAAAGGTGCGCTTAAAGAAGGTGAGGTCCTTTCGTCTTGTGATCCACATTATGTTGACCAGCTTTTAGGTGGCTGGATGAGAACTCCAAAGGGTGGAAAAGAGAAAGCAGTAAAGCGTAGAAGTCCATTTAGTATTTCTGCGATGACCCCTTTGCATCCACTTTTGGCTGCAGTTTCTAAGGAGAACATTTCATTCGATCGTTCTGATAAGCCAAACGTGCATAAAGTTGTTGTGCGTGATGCAAATGGAAATCGTTTGACAGATGAACAGGTTAGTGACTTTTTAGAGGGTAGCGATAGAAGTTTGTATCGCAAATGGATTCCAGACAATAGTCGTGCTACAGGTCTCTTTGTATATGATGTAGCTATTGATTTACGACGTTTGTTCTGCGTTTCAACTAATCAGTTGGAACCAGAGATTACATCAGATATGGTAGAAAAGTTGAAAGAAGATGGATGGAAGGTAATCACTACTTCTTTTGGTGAATGCTTGTTGATGCCGAAAGAGCAGCGTGAGCAGATTATTCCAGCTATAGCCGATGCTCTGATTGATTGGCATATCACATCCAATCAGGCAAGAACATTCAGTTTGATGGAGACTTTAGCCATTGCTATTAGTGATAATGCTAATACTTTAGCTGCAGCTATTCGTGCCAAACTTGTTGAGGATGGAGAATCTAAACCACAGGCAAAGCCTATCGTTGACGAAAATGCTGGTGCCAAGACATTTATAACTCTTCCATGTGCAAGTTATGTCATGACTGAGACGGAAAGCGCAGATGCTTTGGCTAAGGCTAAACAGGAGTTGGTTGATAGAATGATGGCGTTTGATTACGAGAATCAGATTTAATGTAAATAAAGAGGCTCCTGGTTTTTACTTGGAGCCTCCTATTGGCTTTTCTCTATGGTCATAACAGGTACTCATTTCAACTATTACCAGCTTTGCCATCGCAAACTATGGCTGTTTGCCAATGGTATCAACATGGAACAAGAGTCTGACTTGGTCTATGAAGGAAAGCTGGTGCATGAATCAAGTTATCCACAACGTATATCAAAGTATGAGGAAGTGGAGATTGATGGTATCAAAGTGGATTATTATGATGCCAGGAATAAGGTCATCCATGAGATAAAGAAATCTAATAAGGTGGATAAAGCTCATGAATGGCAACTGAAATATTACATGTATGTTTTCGAGCAACATGGAATTGATGGCGTGAAGGGCATCTTAGAATATCCTCTTTTGAGAAAGACAAAAGAAGTAATCTTGACAGATGTCGATAGAGATGACATTCAGGTTATATCTAAAGACATCATTCAGATAATCTCTCAAGATGTTTGCCCGTCTAAAGTCAAGAAAGGCATCTGTAAGAATTGTAGTTATTTCGATTTTTGTTATATAAACGAGTTGGAGGAAGAAGAATGAAAAGAAGTTTTTATCTGTTCAATCCAGGCATTATGGAGAGAAGGGACAATACGTTGAAGTTCACGCCTGTTATCGTGAATGAAGATGATAATGAAGAAATCAAGCAGCAACCTCGATTTATTCCTATTGAGGATGTTGCGGAACTGTATGCCTTTGGAAGTCTCCGGGCAAATAGTGCTTTGTTCAACTTTCTGGGACAGAAAGGTATTCCTGTCCACTTCTTCGACTATTATGAGAACTATACCGGAAGCTTCATGCCAAGGGAAAGTCTTCTTTCTGGCAAGGCATTGTTGGCACAAACATCTGCGTACCAAAACAAGAAGAAAAGGGTAGAATTGGCGCGAAAATTCATTCAGGGAGCAGCTTGGAATATGGTTATGAACCTCAACTATTATAATCGCAGAGGAAAAGACCTGCAAGATATTATCGATACTATTAAAAGATTGAGTAATACTTTGCCAGATGCTAAGGCTGTAGATGAGATAATGGGAATTGAGGGAAATATCAGACAGGCATATTATGCTGCATTCGATATCATTCTCGATGATTTCAACATGGGATCAAGAACCAAGCAACCGCCAGAGAACGAGGTAAATGCTCTCATCTCTTTTGGTAATATGATGTGCTATACCGAAACTCTCCGAGCTGTTCATCAAACTCAGCTCAATCCAACGATAAGCTTTCTGCATACTCCAGGAGAAAGGCGTTTTTCGTTATGTCTGGATATATCCGAGATCTTCAAACCTATTATCGTGGATAGAGTCATCTTCAAGGTACTCAATAAGCATGCTTTAAGTACCAGTCATTTTGATAAGAAACTCAACAAATGTCTTTTGAACGAAAAGGGAAAGAAGATTTTTGTAAAGGCCATGGAAGAGCGTTATGATGAGACTTTCCGTCATCGTTCTTTAGGACGTAATGTAAGCTATAAGCATCTTATAAAGTTGGAATGCTATAAGCTACTGAAAGATATTTTAGGAATAGAAGAATATAAACCTTTTAAAATGTATTGGTGATATGTATGTGATTATAGTTTACGATGTAGGTGAGAAGCGAGTTGGCAAAATGCTGAAGCTTTGCCGCCAGTATTTGTGTTGGATTCAGAACTCAGTTTTGGAGGGAGAATTATCTGAAGCAAAACTTCGGGAATTACAAATGAAGATGAAAGCTATCATTGATGAATCCGAGGATAGTGTCATTGTTTTCACCAATAAAATGGGGTATAATATGAACAAACAGATTCTTGGAAAAGAAAGAATGACTACCGATAATTTCTTATAAAGAGTTGTCGATGTGGTTCTATTTTGCAGTTTTGAGTTCGGCAAAACCTCCGAAAGTGCTCTTTGACTTATTGAAACCTCCATAAATAGGCAGGTTGTCGTAAGACCGCAGAAAAAATATCTTTAGGCATCGACATTGTTCTGAAGATTTTTTTGTATCTTTGCACTCGCAAACCCATAGATTCTGCGGGCATCTACGCCTAAAATTCAACGGGTTCTAATCGTACCTTTATGGAATTGAAATTAATCTATAAACCTTTAAACGTTAGAAAATAAGTGAGTTCTAATCGTACCTTTATGGAATTGAAATTCATCAAGCGCTTCACCACCGATGATTGGAAGCCAGTTCTAATCGTACCTTTATGGAATTGAAATTTAACAAATACCTGCTTTTTTTCCTCCAATGTGCAAGTTCTAATCGTACCTTTATGGAATTGAAATTCGGTACTATTTCGGAACCTCGTCGAGGTAAAAGACGTTCTAATCGTACCTTTATGGAATTGAAATGAAGCGGACGATGTAGCCGCCCGTCCCTCTCCCTGAGCGTTCTAATCGTACCTTTATGGAATTGAAATGTCTTCTCCTTCTTTGAGTCTTTTCCGTCTTGCAGGTTCTAATCGTACCTTTATGGAATTGAAATGAGTAACAACAAACTCGTAGATTTCCAACTTTCTGGAAGTTCTAATCGTACCTTTATGGAATTGAAATTACATAATCTTTCGGGTAGCGACCTTCAAGGTCGTTGCGTTCTAATCGTACCTTTATGGAATTGAAATGAGTTTGACCGTTTGGGTCATCAGCCGCTTAATAGTTCTAATCGTACCTTTATGGAATTGAAATAGTTTGGTTCTGATGCAGCTGCTCGTGCCAGTCTGTTCTAATCGTACCTTTATGGAATTGAAATATCGTTTTGATATTGTGCTAATTTAAGATTAGCGGTTCTAATCGTACCTTTATGGAATTGAAATTAATCTATTTCTTTTTAACTTACTACCTCTACATACTGTTCTAATCGTACCTTTATGGAATTGAAATTTAGAAAGCTATCGTGATATGATTAATGAATATATCGGTTCTAATCGTACCTTTATGGAATTGAAATAGGCGCATCACGGTTAAGCGCAAATCTATGAAATAGTTCTAATCGTACCTTTATGGAATTGAAATTCTTGCGGCGAAGGAACTCCTTCTCCGTGATTATCTGGTTCTAATCGTACCTTTATGGAATTGAAATAATTACCTGCAAGGTTTTTGCTAGTTAGTCCCTAGTTCTAATCGTACCTTTATGGAATTGAAATGCACTCAAGATGAAGGGTAAT
>NZ_JBNPLT010000051.1:0-11803 GCF_050313615.1 Prevotella sp. SGI.167
GGACATCATGCGGAGTTGCTTGGCTGATGGGGCTTTGATGCCTTTGTTTGCCATATCCAAATAGAAGTTGAGACTGGTGGTTAAGGCTTTGGTTAACTCTGATGGCATCAGCATGTGCCATTCCTGGTTCTCCTTATCCTCATAGGTTGCTACCAAGTATAGCTTCTGGAGCTTGTAGTGGGTCTTGCGCATCTTGCGTACTACGTAGGTGTTGGCATCGCCTTTTACAAACTCATCTACTATCTGGAGTTCCTGCTTGTTCAAACGGCTCAAGATCTCGATTGGATTATCCAACATCTCCTGAGCTATTCGCCTGGCTGTCTCATCTTTCTTCAAGTTGGGACTTACGTATAAATCGAGCTTGTCACATGCTTTCAGCATATTGACTTTCGTCGTGCTATTGAGTAGCTGAACCAAGCGGATGCTATCAGCTGTGAAGTTTTTATTTGGAATTACTATCATAACATTATAATGTTTCCTGTCCCCAAACTGCTACCAGACGTTCTTTCCAGAGTTTCAGAGGACAGTGGGAATTGAGTTCTACATATAATTTATTGACGGCATCTATGAATTTGTCTAGACCTAACTCTACCAAAGGATGGAAAGGAAGGTAAGTTGGAGCGAGATTGCGATAATCTACGTTCTCGATATCCATTCCTAAGCCCATGGTTTGACCGGCATTGGCAGACATAACAAATATATTGTCGGGATGCTCGCTCTGCCATATCTGGACAAAGGTTGGGCACGGACGCTTCATTATACCAAAGAAATGCTCCTGGTCTTTGATGCTTGAAAGATGCAAAAAGTAATCACCCCAATCGGCATAAAGAGTAACGGAGTTTTCTCCGCCCAACAACAAATAGACATGGGCGTAGTAGGTCTTGCCGGATGGTGTCTTGGTCTTGTAAATGATCTCGACATCGTCTTTATGATAGATGAGGGTGCGGGAGCTACCTAAGAAAAAGGTTGCTCCTGGTTTGATTGATAAAAAGGATTTCATGATTATATATTTTTTTGTTCCTCACTGCAGTATCGTTTTTCGAATCCCTCCGTCTCCCTTTCCAAAGGGAGCTCCACCTCTAACCAAGCCTTCCTCAATAGTCTTTACGACCCCTTCGGTTCCCCTTGTAGGGGACAGAAACCTCAGGAAGCAGGGATGTAACCGCCCTACTCGGTGCTCGGAACCGCTACGCTCTAAGGTTGGCGGACCATCAAAGGTCTTCGCCATGTTATGCGGGATGGGACCGCCTTACTATAGCTCGCTGATTAGAACCGCCTTGCTACAGCTTGATGATTGGGGCGGCATGGCTACAATTTGCTATAGCTTGATGATTGGGGGTGCATGGGGGACAAATTGCTGATTGAGACTACCATTTTTGTTCCTCACTGCAGTATCGCTCTGCACTTGTCGCCACTCGAATGAGGATGTTATCTTATAAATATTGTTGCACAATATTTGCTAGTTCATCAGCGTAAGAGGATGTATCTTCTACATATTCCTTATTTACAAGTATGTACAAAGATAAATCATTTCTTCTAAAATGCTCGAACTTGTCATCAGAAACCGTTGAAAGCACGAAACGACGATAAAGACGGAAACGACGGGAAACCATTCCATCCTGATCTTTTTCGTCTTCTGCTCCAATAAAAAAGAATGAAGCTTTTTCGTCTCGTTTCAATACATCTAACATTATATGAAACATTGTATAGAGTATCGTTCTAACCTCAAAAGTATTGGAACGAAGACTAAACTTATTTTTACTGTTGATATTTGCCTTATCGAAGAACTTCACACAATAAGCATGATTTTTATAACATTCAACTCTTACGATATAGGCATGATGGGATTTGTCTGACTTAAACCGATATTGCAAGGTCTGAATCAGATACTCATCACTCTCACTTTTATCTATCATTTGAAAGATAAAAGGATAACCATCAGACATCAACCGTTCCATTAGATTAACTTTTTGTAAACAGGTATAGCAACCTTATCCATTTCTTCTTTCGAAACCTTAACAACTCCGGGAGTTGCATCGAAATAATCTACAGGATAACGATACTTGCCATTTGGCATCAAAACCTTAGTTACACGGCGAAAGAGAGAGATACCCTCTTCTGTAACTATCTTTGTTACCGTCTTATCTATAATTTTTCCCATAATTCTTTATTTTTATTTCAATATCGCCTGCAAATATAAGGTTTTTATATGAAACAACCAAATTTTTGGAGGAGTTTTTGCTTCAAGTCCAAATTCCACGCAGATTTTATTCCCAAAGGTATGTGATAGAAGTATTCCCTAACACTAGCTAAAGGAACTTTTGCTCTTGTATCACCAGTTTGTTCAATACCGGCAAGAGCTTTTCTATCTTGCGGCACTTCACCTTATTATAATAGAAGTCTATATCATCGAGGAGGTCGTAAGCCTGGTCTTCGGGCATATCACCACCATAGCCGCCAGCGACAATCGTTATGGCGGCTAGCTTGCGAGCATCTAAGTGGATTCGGAAATCGTACATGCTTCGAAGGATTACAGGAAGAGTATTGTATATGACGTTACAATAGTGAAGCAGGTCTTTGAAATCTTCTGATTCCGTTAAGTAGGCTTCAAGCATCTCTTCCTGATATTGGCGGAGAAGCAATAAGTACTTTTCCTTGCCTACCTTACCTTTTATGTTTTGGGTCATCACCCAGAACAGGGCATGGGATAGGACAATTTTATCTTCTGAAGGGTGGTAATAGAAGAGGTCGTCTTCAGGGCGATTATTCTTAGCCCATTGTTCTTCTAACTTACCGATCATTTCCTTTCGAAAGGAATTTCTTTCTTCTTTGTTCATTGGTATATTGCTATTTTATTTTTCCTCATTGCAGTATCGCTCTGCACTTGTCGTCACTCGAATGAGGAGTTTATTCTAATGTCCCACAGAGCTCACAGATTTACACAGATTTCTTCGTTGCAAGCAACGGTAGTCACTATGCCTCACAGCAATAGATATTTCTCTGCACGCGAATTACGTATTTTTTTTCGGAACACGAATTGCACGAATTACACGAATAAGTTGCTTAGTCTCGAAAGATTCGTGTTCAACACTCAATATTATTCTTTTAAGTCGCACACGGATCTCACGAATCTCACGGATTTTTCTTCGTTGCAGGCAACGGGGATTCTCATTTTGCCTCTCAGTAAAAACTCCGAAGGAGTAAAAGATCCGTGAGATCAGTGAGATCAGTGTGGGGAAATTCAACATTCCTCACTCTGCTCCTATGGATTCTATCACAAACCTTTCGAAGCTCGCCTTATAGCCGCCGTCCATCGGGCAGGGATCGTCGGGATAGGACTTGTGATACTCCTCTTCCATGTTGTCAAGATAGTCCATTATCTGCATCACCTGGTCTTTGGTGCTGTGATGCTTCTTCAGCGAAGAACGAAGCAGGCAGTAGGACTGGGTATGACTGGCATAACCCTCTTAGACATGCTTGACTGAATTCTCATTCATGTGGCCAGCCACCTTTAAGGTGCGTACCACATTGCTACTGCCGCCGAGGATGGTATCCGTCAAAGCGCGCAGTGCCTTTTTGGTTTTTGTAAATCGTGTCATTTCTTAATATATTTAAAAAAATTGAATATCTTTTGTTAAGCTATTATAAAATCATCGCCTTTTTGTACCTATATATGTAGGTACAGGATTCTTGGCGGTCTCAACCTTTTTTCTTAAATTCGCAGCAGCTTTCAAGAACGAGGGCTGAAGCAATCTTAAGTTGCCGATTGGTGAACAGCGGGGTGAACACTTGCCCCAAGCATTCACCTTTTCGGCTTCAGGGTGAACCCTAGTAAAAAGAACTTTGTATATACAGCGCATGCTAGAAATATAAGAGTCTCTATTATAATGGGTTATATAGTGTTTTTAACACATTATTAACGCTAAAGGTTGGCATCAGGGTTCACCCTTCACCGACTTCATCGTCAAGTGTTCACCCACACTCTTTCTTAGAGAACGTTGCAAACAACTGATTAGTATATTAACAATCGATAATTAAAAAAAATGAAAAAAGACCCAAACAACAGCATGAATGGGACAGCTACGATGCCATCGTACTTCCCTTGTATCAAATCTTCGGAGAGCCATCCACTCGCCGACTGGTTGTATCTCAAGAGCGTGATTACCTCTAGCCCTGAGCTACGAATGATGACCGAGACTTACCGCAAGCGTCTCGCCATCAGCAAGCAGTTTGCCGACCAGTACAAGCCTGAGATGCCTGCCATCACGGTTTCGGCACTCATGGACGGCTACGGCAGACAACTTGCCAACTTCCTCAAACCTACCTACATGTTCCAGCTCGACTTCGACCATGTGAAGAAGGAAGATATGGAGCAGCTTATCCAACTGGTGAGAGGCGACAGTCATACGATGGTAGAGTATATCACCGTGAGCGGCAGGGGATTCAGAGTATTCTGTGCCTACCATCCTGTAGATGACGACGACATCAGCGTGCTGGAACTCTTCGATGCCGTGCTGCAGAAGGCGATGGCTTACTACACCCAGCTCCTGGGTATCGCTCCCGACAAGCAGTGTGTAGACATCACCCGATGCGCAGGTCTTGCCTACGACCCGGATGCCTATTTCCGTTGGGATGCCGAGCCTTTTGCCCTGGGACCGAAGGACCTGAAGCCCCTCTACACGAAGAAGGCATTGCAGGCGAAGTATTCTACCAGGCGAAACGCCAAGGGAGGTAAGCGAAGCAGCAAGGTGAAAGAGGAGGCGAAGTCAAGCGAAAAGGGTGCGCCAACCATCGAGGAAGCGGCTTCCCACATCAAGGAACTGCTCGACCTGTGGGGCTACCGATTCGAGCCTGAGCATCACAACGAGTACGTGTGGCACTTTGCCGACATCTGCATCTACTATGGCATCCCGCAGGAAGAAGTTCAGACTTACGCCGACCGTGAGTTTGGCTCCAGCTACCAGGATACGGCTTCCGTCGTCAAGTCTCGCTACAAGCATCTGCATAAGTTTGGCATCTGGCACTTCTATCGCCAGGGCGAGGGCCGCAGCGGCAAGCCATCGGTAAGGAGCATCAAGCAGTGGCTACTCACCCACTATCTGTTCCGCCGAAACGAGCTGACGGGATTTTACGAGGTGGAGAGCCGCATCGTTTTAGACGGCAAGTATCCTGACTGGGTACGCATCGACGACAATATCGAGAACTCCATCTGGAGCGAGATGGACGAGTCGGGACTGCATCTCTCGGAGAAGACCTTGCACAACATCATCAACAGCGACTTCAGCGAGCCGTTCGACCCCTTGGACGATTACCTGCGTAGTCTGCCGAAATGGAAGAAGGGAGAGGATCCCGACTACATTGACCAGCTCGCCGACCGCATCGAGGTAGAGAACCTGCCCGACAACGAGCATACGCAGAGCCTCTTCCGCTATTTCTTCAAGAAGTGGCTGGTAGCGATGGTGGTGGCATGGGTAACGCTGAAGGTGGTGAACCAGATGATACTCATCTTCGTGGGCAAGGGAGGCATCTTCAAGACCACGTTCTTCCAAATGCTGTTGCCCCCACAGTTGCGCCAGTACTTCCTCAACGACTCGACGGGAGCCTATACCGACAAGGACTTCATGGAGGCTTTCAGCAGCAAGGCTCTGCTCTGTCTCGACGAGTTTGAGATGGTATTCGGCAAGAACCTGAGCGCCTTCAAGAGCAATATGACCAAGGTGACATTCTCCATCCGCCGACCTTACGACAAGTACCGTTCGGAGATGCCCCACCGTGGATCGCTCTGCGGCACCACCAACAACCAGCAGTTCATCACCGACGAGGAGAACCGCCGCTACTGTCCTTGGCTGGTAAAGAGCATCGAGAGTCCGATAGAGCACCCGATAGACTACGACCACGTGTTTGCCGAGGCAGTGGCACTGGGTCAGGAGGTGATGAGCCATCCTAAGGGCGAGCCCCTGGAGTGGACATACTGGTTGACGAGGGATGACATCGAACTGATGCGCAGTCACAACCGCCTCTTCATGGTAGCCAACTATGCCGAGGAGCAGATACTCCGTTACTACCGGGTGCCGGAGCCAGATACGCCGCTACAGTTTATCAAGTTCCGCTACAGTGCTGAGATACTGGAGAGGATAGGTGTGAACCCTGCCCTTCGCCAGAACCTGAACAACCAGAACATCGGTAACGTGATGAAGCGTCTTGGATTCAAGAAGATTCACAAGAAGAACGGCAACGGCTGGGCTGTGATAGAGAAGGAAGGTAGCGAAATCAACAACGATTCCTTCATCGATCCTACCGATACCGTGGAGGACTAAGTATCTTACTTTCAACCCGTAAGTATGTTACTTTCAACCCGTAAGTATAATACTTAAACATCAAAAGCTATATGGATATAAGAAGCTATACGAAGCAGGAACTGGCTCTGCTCTATTTCCCCGATTCGTCACCGGTGGTGGCAAGTGCTCATCTGATGCGTTGGATTTGTCGCAATCCCGACCTTCTGAAGAAGCTTCAGGAAAGCGGATACGACAAGAACAGCAAGGAATTCACACCTATGCAAATTTCCTATATTATCTATTTTCTCGGCGAACCATAGGCTTCCAAGTATGAGAAAGTATGAGAAAGTATGAGAAAGTGTGAGCAAGTATGAGAAAGTATGAAGTGGCGTTTTCTGATTTCGTATCTTTGCATTGTCATTCAAAGAGGATGATGCTCCTGCCCCATCGGGGGTAGAAGGATACTATCACTAAATTAACCACTTTATGATTCAGTACGTGTTAAAAAAGAACATCAATGAGAAGATGCCGAATGCCTATGGCAAGTTCTTCGCCTATCCGGTCATCACTCAGACCTACGACATCGACCAGCTCGTAGATCACATGGCAAGTCACAACACCCCATTTTCGCGAGGAGCGATTAAGGGTATGATTACCGACATGGTAGCGTGCATCCGGGAGTTGGTTCTCCAGGGCATCGCAGTGAAGATTGCCGACCTCGCCATCCTCTCCATTGGTATCAAGAACAAGGCGGGAGCCGCTACCGAGAAGGAGTTCACCATTGCCAAGAACATCGAGGGCTTGAAGATGCGAGCTCGTGGTACGGGCGATTTCAGTTGTCTGAACCTCAGCCTCGACGGAACGCTGAAGAAGGCCTCTGCTCTGTTGGGGGATGGCACCACCACGGATACCAACCCGGATACCGGAAAGGATACCCCTGGTGGCGACAACACCGACCAGGGCGGTAGCGGAACCACTGGAGGCTCAGATGTAGGCATATAGTCCCAGCCTCCTGGCATCTGAAACAAGAGAAAGCGCATCGGCAGGATGCAGTCCGGAGTAATCCGAGGGCACATCAGGAATGAAATTCAACATTGTCAAATCATCGCCCTGAACGGATGCTTGCTCATCCTGCCCGCTTCCTCTCTTTTGTCTCCCACAGATTTCACAGATTTACACAGATACTCTCGTTGCAAGCAACGGTCTTATACACATCAAGTCTCACAGTAAAGAAAATCTGTGAAAATCTGTGTAATCTGTGGGAAAATTAAACATTCAACATTAATCATTAATAAAAATGAAAAAGGAAACAATTCAGAAAGTAATCAACTTCGTTATCACTGTCCTCACTGCCGTCCTCAGCGCCTTCTGTGTGCAGAGCTGCAAGGGCTAAGGTAATTAATCAATAATCACTAATCATTAATCAATAATCACTAATCATTAATCACTAGAAAAGATGAAGAATCCAAGAAAAATCAATCTGATCGTGGTACATTGCAGTGCCACACGTCTTAACCAGGACTTCCCGGTAGAAGCCTTGGAAGCCTGCCACAAGGCAAGAGGCTTCAAGAGCATCGGCTACCACTACTACATTACGAAGGATGGCGTGGTCTATCCCTGCCGTCCAGAAACCGAGGTGGGGGCTCACGCCCGCCACTACAACGCCCACAGCATCGGAATCTGCTACGAGGGTGGTCTCGACGAGAAAGGCAAGCCTGCCGACACTCGCACTCCAGCCCAGAAGGAATCTCTGGAAGACCTCCTCTACAGTCTCGCCCTCGACTATCCCGGTGCCGAGATCCTAGGCCATCGTGACCTCCCCTGGGTTCGCAAGAGCTGTCCTTGCTTCGATGTCAGGGAATGGCTGAAGGAAATAGACTTCCAGCTCTAGAAAATGCTCCTCATCTGAAAACAGATGGGGAGTTTTTTCGAATCCCTCCGTCTCCCTTTAGCCAAAGGGAGAGTTTTTCGAAAACCTACCCGTCCTTCCTTACCCTTAAGGAAGGCTCCACCTTTCTCACTAAGCCTCTCTTTCCTCAGGAACGAGAGGATGTAGCTGGCTACGCTATAGCCTCCGCCAGAGTTCTGGTATCGTCAGCGAAGCCTGTGCCCTAAAGGGCTGACGATGATAGCTTACGCAATAGAATTGCGAGTATTTGTCAGCTGGCGCATCAACTGTTCTAACTACCCATATTCTTTTTGATATTAGCAATATCTCTTTTGATAGAATCCAATTCTAACTTTATTGGCTTAGGAATTCCTTTTTGCCAATCTACACATCCTTCATAATCTATGCTAAACAGAACATGTTCTACAGAATCTACCAAACTATATACATATTCCGGATTATCAACTAACTTTACTCCTGTCTCATCAATCCGTTTGGTTAACTTTTCCACTTTACTATGCATTCTCTTTGACTCTAATGCAGACTGTAACCCTAAAACAAGTCCAATAACAAACTGAGTTATACTTAACGAGAGATTTCTCTCCATCCAATAGCAGATAAATGAAACTGTAAGAGAAAGCACCAATAAACATCCCGGAGTATACTTGCTACAAAAACATCTATAAAAGAAATCTTTCATATATTTCATTGCTTTAAAAGTATATCACCATTACAGCGTCACCACTATATTACAAGTAGTTACACCTATCAGTTTTTTGAAAAAAGTTATTTTGTATCGTTTGTTGGGTTAAGGATTGCTAAGCACACTCCTTCACCTTATCTGTTCTTTCAACATGGTAACGATTTGCCCCACCTGTCTTTAAGAGTTCAATACTCTATTGGGGCTGACTTTGCCCTATCATTCTCTCCAGATACCCATATAGTTCATCTTCCATATTGCTATAGTCGCAATAGGGACTATCGTCGTTAAGCATATCTTCCATACGAGAATCACCCCAGGCTAACTCCAGGTCACCAAAAAGACGATGATACTTATTGGTCAGTAACAGATGGAAATCCATTGCCTCCTTCGTCTGCCAAGAAATATCTGGATGCTGGCGCAAATGACAGTACAGATGACGCAGTACATCTAAGAATAGAACGACACTTGTCTGAACTCCACCACACCAATATGAATCAAACCACCTTTCATGTTTTCTACATGCCTTACCTAAATGGTCGAACAAACAGAAGATTAAAGAAATGGCTTCCTGATATTGCTTGTTGCGGATATACTCATGTACATTATGAATGAATGGGAACAGACTTCGGGATACTTCCCGCTCTTCTTCACGAACTATTGCTGCATCAAAAGCGGCAGAAACTTCAGCTTGATGTTCAGACTCAAACTTATTCCATTTGCAACTACACCATTTCTTGATGCTTTCCATCGCTGGCCGGTATTCCTTATAGCCTCGCTCCTTCCACTCTTCCAGAATCTCAAAAACCATCTGATTCAAATCATACGGGGTGGTCTTGCAGTCATTGCGATACCAATCGTTATAGCATTCGTAGTAGCCATCCACAAACCATTCATTACGGAACCAGAAATGGCAATCCTCCATGTAGTTCATCTCAAAAAGGAGATGAAGATACTTGAGCTGGTCTATATCCAGGTCATCCAGTTTTGATTTCAGGTTTCTGAGATAGAAACGTGATTGAGCAGGTTTTGATTTAGCAGCCTCCACGTTCTCTTTTGCCGTAGCATATCGCTGCTCGATATAGGAAGTAAATGACTCGCTTATCTCATCCAGCATCACAAATCCATCCTTGCCTCTGTTTGCTGTATTGACCACTACCCAAACCATACATTTCAAATGATGATATTTGAGCAAGTGACGTTTCCAAAGAACATTTCCCTTGCCACCTGATATGATATCGTGAGCAAGGACTATCTCCTCATCATCTAATATCGATACCATTTCTTCGGGATGGGATACGACATAGGATGATATATAATCTGCCATCTTCTCTTTCGACCAAGACATTGGAATCTTCAAGGCTATATCTTGTCCAATAGCCACAAGATTGTCTTTAGAAAGCATCTGTAAACAAGAAGAATATCTCTTCGTTGTATCGTACGTCGAAGAATGAAATGTAATATAGTAACGGGTAGCCATTTTTTATTATTTTGTTCCTCATTGCAGTATCGCTCTGCACTGGTCGTTTTTCGAAAACCTACCTTCAATAGTCTTTAAGACCCCTTCGGTTCCCCTTGTAGGGGACAGAAACCTTCCTTAACCTTAAGGAAGGCTCCACTTTTCTCACCAAGCCTCTCTTCAATGGTCTTTACACCCCCTTCGGTTCCCCCGTTCCCGGTGGACAGAAACCTCAGGAACGAGAGGATGTAACCGCCCTCCGGTGCTCGGAACCGCTACGCTTTATGGTTGGCGGGGCATCAAAGCCCTCGCCAGATTGTACGGGATGGGACCGCCTGGGGATAACTTGCTATAAACTTGGTAGGACAGGCTAGGACTTGTGCTTCACTTCTCAACCTTTAAGGTAATCTCATCACCAAAAGTCAAGATGACACGCTTGGCGTTCTCCTGCTCTAAGGTCTGCACCTGATTCTCAAGCCAAAGGCTCATGAAGGAAAGGTCAGGATGGTACAAATCCGTATAGCGATAGACTTCCGGGAAACCATGAACTTGATCCGTGGCTGTAATTTCCAAGAAATATTGAGGGGCTGGCGAGGTACTTTTCCTCGTCAGTACCACTTGCTTAAGATCTAACATTTCCATATACTCTATTCGATTTTTTGCAAGAATGCTTTAGGAATATATCCTGTCGTAACAGCACACAACCCCTTGATACTCACATAAAGTTTATGATCTTTTTTGATACGGACGACATAGCCTTCCGCTCCTTTCAAAGGACCTTCAATAACTCTGAACTTGTCGCCTTTGGTAAACTTCGGATTATACTCATCATAAAAATCAAGTCCTTCAACACCAGAAGTTGCCACAATATTGAAGATTTTCACTTCGCGTTCTGAAATTTTAGAAGGTTCTTTCAAGTTCTCAGAATTTTTGCCACGATAGAGCATCACTTTATTGAGAAACTTGCGCTCCATCTCTTCTGCTTCTATTCTCGTGGTACGGAAAAGAATGAGAGATGGCATAATGGGAACTTCCTTCACCAATTTCTTTTTCTTATTCTTGTCCCAATATTCTTGTTTCACATCATAAATATGTTCTATCTCATTGGTAACGAAATATGCCTTGATAGGCTTTCCTTTCCCAAAAAATATCTTGAATGCATACCAACTCTTCTCGTTGTCTGGTTGTATCATTGTTTATTTTTTTCTATTTTGATCAGGGTGTACTTCTCATTCCCCCGTGTCGTGAAATCATGTTTCAAAACACTTGGCAAGAAAGGGTTGGTTAGTCTATTCCCAATAACGGAAACCTCTAATCACAGACATACTCCTGATCCAAGAGCATGATAGTCTGCAACCCTTGGAATGATTAGCTGTCCGATTCCTTTGTCCTCAAAATCCTTCCCTCAATCACTCCCGTTCTTCTGAATCTCTACATAAGAGATACAGAATCACCTTGCAAAAATACGAAAAATGTTG
>NZ_JBNPLT010000052.1:0-11546 GCF_050313615.1 Prevotella sp. SGI.167
TGTTCCTTCGTAAGTCGATAAAATCGGCCTGCGAAAGAACAACACCCTGGCTAACTGTTCATGCTTACTGGACTATGGCGTGGGCGAAGATTATAAAGAAGGAAAGCCGAAAGATTTATAAGGAAAGACAGAATGCTTATAAAGAGGAAGACCTGGATATTATAATAAGGTGGAAGGGAGGGAAAATGAAGGTTGATGCTGTGAGCCAGTGCCCTTCTCGACGAATGGACATGCAGTAGTGGCAAACTGAATAAGTGGGAATCGCTTGCGTCCCACCTACTCAGTTTGTAAGCAACCGCATGTCGTTTCGTGGGCACCTTCCGACTGAGGGGCTTTGCACTTACGTCATGCTCTGCTGACATAAATGCAAAGTCTATCAGGTGGAACTCCAGTAGCATCCTTCATGGTGTGGGGCGAAGCATTATCATCTTGTTTATAAAAATGCAAATCTATAAAGACCTGCTACTCATCATGGTATGAGGGTTTCAAGGTGTATTCATGTGTACACGTACACACCTATCCATGTATATATGTATTCACGTCCACATGAATACATATTAGAAGGAGAAAAGACAGAATGCCTATAAAAACGAAATGCATTATATTATAATAAGGTGGAAGGGAGGGAAAATGAAGGAGGATGCTGTGAGCCAGTGCCCTTCTCGACGAATGGACATGCAGTAGTGTCAAACTGATTAAGTGGGAATCGCTTGCGTCCCACCTACTCAGTTTGTAAGCAACCGTATGTCGTTTCGTGGGCACCTTCCGACTGAGGGGCTTTGCACTTACGTCATGCTCTGCTGACATAAATGCAAAGTCTATCAGGTGGAAATCCAGTAGCATTCTTCATGGTGTGGGGCGAAGCATTATCATCTTGTTTATAAAAATGCAAATCTATAAAGTCCTGCTACTCATCATGGTATGAGAGTTTCAAGGTGTATTCATGTGTACACGTACACACCTATCCATGTATATATGTATTCACGTCAACATGAATACATTTTAAAAGAGGAAGACTATAATGCCTATAAAAAGGAAAAGCATTATATTATAAAAAGGTGGAAGGGAGGGAAATGAAGGTTGATGCTGTGAGCCAGTGCCCTTCTTGACGAATGGACATGCAGTAGTGTCAAACTGATTAAGTGGGAATCGCTTGCGTCCCACCTACTCAGTTTGTAAGCAACCGCATGTCGTTTCGTGGGCACCTTCCGACTGAGGGATTTTGCACTTACGTCACGCTCTGCTGACATAAATGCAAAGTCTATCAGGTGGAACTCCAGTAGCATCCTTCATGGTGTGGGGCGAAGCATTATCAGGGAAAATCAGCCGATTATCACTATAAGAACAGCTCATTTTGATTAAAATCCGCATGTTTATACCATTTTTTTGCTGCTACGCAAAAAGATTTCGCACTATTTTTGTATCTTTGCACCCGAATTAGACAAATAAAAAGTAAAAATATAAAAATCCTATACGGAAATGGATTTAAATATGCACATAACATCACAATCATTCGTTCAGAGCTATCGACGCTTTGAGCGGAATAGTTATGTACATACATCAAGTACATCAGATACAGCCGGTATAGGATTCCCACATCATTATTCGCATAGTTATTTCTTTCGGGTATCGTAACAGCGTGCCCCACAGAGAATATAGATAATACGAAAGAGTTGGAGTTTCCTTGCCGGGAGAATCCAACTTTTTCTTTTTAGCCAAATGCTTGGCTTCAGCTCTGACATGGCGAGAAAAAGCTGGATAAAATCCAACCATTTTTTTACGCTTAAAATGAAAGAACTATGCCAGCAAATAAGAATGCCTTAATAAGGTACAAAACTATAGACAACTGTTTAAGAAACAGATACAGAAGATGGACTCTCGATGATCTCGTGGAGGCATGTAGCGATGCGCTCTATGACATGGAGGGAATCACCAAAGGAGTATGCGCCAGAACTGTACAGATGGACATACAGATTATGAGATCTGACAAACTGGGCTACAATGCTCCTATCGAGGTTTATGATAGAATATACTACAGATACGCTGATCCAGACTACTCTATCACCGAAATGCCTTTATCCATAGAGGACTGTAAGCTGATAAAGAAGGCTATCATTCTTCTTGAAAACAAGAAGGATAAGAATAACGAAGACACCATCCAGGTGCTCAACAAAGTACAGGACAGACTCAAATCTATTCTGAACTTTGTGTAAGGATAAAGGAGGAAAATTATGAACGAACATCAACGAGACATCGTCTTACAAGAAAGCTAAAAGGCTTCTTTTCAAGCTAAACTGCCTGAAGAGAAGCCTTTCTTATGTGGAGCTTCAAGTAGGATTCGAACCTACGACCTGCTCATTACAAGGGAGCTGCACTACCACTGTGCTATTGAAGCATTTGGGAGTTTGATGGGGATCGAACCCACGACCACCAGAGCCACAACCTGGCACTCTACCAACTGAGCTACAAACTCCATATAAACTCCAGATGGATTTCTATGAGAATCGCCATGCACTCGGCATAATCCAAGCAAGCTTGGCTTCTGCTCTCGCTTAAGGCGATTTCGAACCACCACCTCCAGATCTGAAATCTGGCATGCTACCAATTACACCATGGAGTTGTTTCTTAACTTGTCGCCCCAGAAGGAATCGAACCTTCGCTAACAGGACCAAAACCCGTTGTGCTACCATTATACCATAGGGCAAGTTGAGTTCGGGAGGTAGGACTCGAACCTACGAAGTCATCAGACAGCGGATTTACAGTCCACCCTCGTTGCCACTGGAGCACTCCCGAATTTTTAAGTGGAGCCTCGTGGAGTCGAACCACGTTCTCGGGATTTTCAGTCCCGCGCATACACCAAGTCTGCCAAAGCTCCTTACTTATGTTGCCCCAGATGGAATCGAACCACCACTTGCAGATCCAGAATCTGCCGCACTACCGTTATGCGATAGGGCAAGTTTGCGGAGGCTAAAGGATTCGAACCTTTGAGACGTTACCGCCTGCCGGTTTTCAAGACCGGTGCAATAGACCAACTCTGCCAAACCTCCAATGTTGTGACTCGTGAGAGACTCGAACTCCCGACCCCGACGTTCGTAGCGTCGTGCTCTGATCCAACTGAGCTAACGAGCCAAAGTGCGGAAGCAGAAGGATTCGAACCTTCGGAACCTTTCGGTCCGGCACGTTAGCAGTGTGCTGGTTTAAGCCGCTCACCCATACTTCCTTGTTTTGACGATGCAAAGGTAGAAAGGGAGAGTGAAGTCTTTTTTCGTAGCAGGAAAAAAGTTTCAAAAAAGTTGTTTATTGAGCGATTTTTCTAGAAAAAATGAATCCGAACAGAAGAAAACGGGGTATTCTGTTCGGATTTTTACGTTTTAAACAATTTCTTACGCAGTCTTTACGTTGTTCACGTATCTTATCTTTAGTGTCCCGTTAAAATAGGGACAAGTTAAAAATAAATCAAGTAACCCCGGAAAGATAAGACTATCAAATCCTTTGATATATATTCTCCGTAAGAAGTATTCTGTATATCTATCTATAATTCAAGGACGTAGTGTTAAGTAGTAACTTATTTCAAATCATGAAAATCATCCATTACTACATCAAGGTAAACGTCTGGTAATCCTTCATAATCTTTAGGCTTAGATAAAAAATCCGGAAGATTTAAAACTAAAGTTTTTTTCGGACGTTCTTTATCTTTACATTTCTTCAAGTACTTTCTTTTGCGTATGTACTCTATCAAATCGTCATAATCAAGACCCTTTTGAGATTCATCCCAAAGAAATTCAGTATATCCTTGGTCTGGAATATACAAACACTTTGTACATCCCAAAATATTGCTGATTTTTTTTATATAGTTTCTGTATTTTATCAAGATTTCAAGATAATCTGGGGTATCTTTATTCCAAATACAAGTCTCAAAACCATGCCATCTAAAGGGTGATTCTGTAAGATACAGATCAACATGATAGGGGTATACGTCAAAAGAAGTATCTTGTTTATTATCAATACTAACTTCATATAACCTCTTATATTCATCAGTAATGACTTTCATTATAATTGAAATATCATGTTGGGCATTTTCGTGATGCAATCTAAACATCTCTATGATATTGTAATCTTCATCTTCCTTTTTCATAATGATATTAGCAGAAAATCGCTTGCTTATATCTTTGGCAAAAGCTTTTGGCGAAGATATGTCCAATTTATGCTTGTATGCCAACGGAACTATGTCTATTCCCATAACATTATATTGTTTGATTATTAACCATTTTACTTCATTAGTGTCCTGTTAAAAGCAGGACCTGTTAAACATAAATCAAATAACCTCGGAAAGATGAGACTATCAAGTCCTTTGATATTATTGAAATCTGTCCTTTCGAAGAAATCTGTGAGTGGAATCTTATCCATGAGCAAAATGTTTAGAATCTGAAGTACCTCATAAGTCGATCGCTTAATTCATTGTGCAATATCATTAATAACTGCAAAAGTACAAATTCAAATCGTCGTCCCCTTTGAACCACTTGCAAAAGACAGAATTTCGATTAATTCAAAGAGCGATTAGTTCACTTTATCGAGACAGTAGTGATATCATATAAATAATATGTACCACATAACACCCAGATATGAAGGTTCAACACCGGAGGATTAAATGTTAAAAGTCCTCTCTGTTTTCAATACCAAAGAGGACTTCGCTATGAAGTTTTACCACAATGCCACTTTTCCTGCAATACCTAAATCAACAGTTGCAGTTACTACACCAAGAGCCTTGAATACTCTTCTCATAGTAGGTATAGTTATGCTGTAACCTTTTTCTAATCGAGAGATTTGTGCTCTTTTCACACCTATACGCTCACCCAGTTGTTCTTGGGTCAAGTTCTGCTCTAAACGAGCTTTTTTAATGGCTTCTCCCAAACGGTAAGCATGTAAAGCTCCGTCTACATCACTTTCAAAAGCGTCACGTTTTGGAGTGCCAACTTTTCCAAAGTGCTTGTCAAGCACATCGTCCAATGGAGTAAGATTCATCTGTGCCATAATCATTTGTTTTTAAAATATTCTTTTCTAATAGCTTCTGCTTTCGCAATTTCTTTGTTTGGTGTCTTTTGAGTTTTCTTGATGATGCCATGTGTGGCAATTACCAATGTATCTTTGTCTTTGTCCCAAAAAGCAAACAAACGATAAGCAGTTTTGTTGTACAATGTACGAAATTCCCATATCTCCGAATTTTCCAACTTCTTGAAAAGTTCCTTGTTGCGTTCTCCACCTGCAACACGCTTGATGTTGTAGTAGATTTTATAGGATACCGCTTCGGGTAAACTTTCAATAAAGTTCTGTGCCTCGTCAGTCAAGACAAGTCGAAAAATATTTTGTGCCATACATATTCAATTTATTTGCAAAGATAAGCAAAATGTTTCATAATCAAGAAACAAATAGCGTTTAAATGAGTTATATATCCCATTTTTAACATTTCCATAGCAAGTAATTACGCATAGGAAACTTATATAATGGGTAAATTGGAATAAAGAAAATAATTCTAAAGTCTTAGAGTCGACATAAAAAGTTTAGCACAACAAAGAGCAGGATGCTCCTTCAAGCACATACAGACATCTAAAACTACCACCACCAGAGCACGAAGTTCTGATGGTGGCAATCAAATTTTTCTCAATCAATAAACCAATGAATAGTTCACATTGAAATAGGAATCTGAAATCTTCATGGTTGTAATCACCATGGATTTGTCCGGGTTGGTGAAGCAGTACTGCAGGCTGGCTTCATCGGCAGAAACAAGCGTATAGTGCTTCTTCAGATAGTCAATCACAAGCCCACGGTTCACACTTCGCTCCGTATCTATGACAGAATAAAGCGAACCGTCAAGACGGGATAAACTGTAAAGAACGCCTTCACTACCCTGCCCAGTCATAAAGGTCAACTGGATGTTGTCGCCGGAAGTCTCAGCTACCTGGCGGTAACGCTTCATGGATTGAGCCATATAGCTCTTGACCTCATCCACATTTGCACCCATGATATGGTAAGGCTCTGTCCAAACGTCCAGTTTTGTTTCCGGACTCTCGACCTCATCCATCGGGTCATCATTGTCGCAAGAGGTGAATACTACTGGTGAAGCCATCATCATCAGAAGGATGGCGATTGAAAGATACTTTTTCATTTTCATGACTTTTCGTTTTTGATGTTATTTAATTTCATTGTATTCATATCCACATGTGGACATGTTTCAACGTCTATATGTCTATATGTATCAACGTACACGTGTATCAATGTATTCATGTGTACATGGCTACACATCCACATTTTCTACATGACTTCCCTAATGGATTTAGTCCTGATTTTCTTGACCTTACCATATTTCGACTCATAAGCTTCAACGCCTTGTTTCATGACGTATTCCATGAAGGAGCGGATGGTGAAACCTTCCTTTCGGGCGATGCTCTGAACCTTGTCAACGAGTTCCTGTGAGCATATAAAGGAGAAATGTCGCCAGGGTTCATCATTAGGCGAATCGCTCTCTATCTGAGAACTTGCAGCAGGAATCTGCTTCTCCTGAGAAGTCCCAGGAGACTTGTCAAATCTGTCCTGCGGATGAATGGCAGCCTTTCCGAGAATGTTGCCAAGCAGGATGTCCATATTCTTCTTTGCCATAGTCTTTACTGATTACGTGAAATAATTTCTTCTGTCAATGCCTGATAGTCCTTCGCTCCGTTCGACTGAGGGTCGTATTCGAAGATGCTCTGACCGCTGCCTGCCGATTCTGCCAGGGCGATGTTCTCTCGGATGCGAGTCTGCATGGTGATAGTCTCGTAACGGGACTTCACGGCTTGCTCAACCACCTTATTCAATTTGCGATGGTTGAATCTGGCTATGAAAACGCCTCCAAGTCTGAGGTTCGGCTTCACTCGCTGCAAGGTCGAGACAAAGGAATCGAGCATTCTCATTCCTTTCAGAGGAAGAAGCTCTGGAGTCATCGGAACGATGATTTCATCAGCTGCAAGGAAAGCGTTTGTGGTAACGATTCCCAAAGACGGAGGACAGTCTATGATAATGTAGTCATAGTTCTGCTTCACAGGTTCGAGAAGTCGGCTCAGCAGCTGTTCTCTTGCCAGGAGATTGGTGAGGGCAATCTCTGCGCTTGCCATTTCGAGAGAGGAAGGAACGAGGTCGAGGTTCTCCCTGATATGCTTCACAGGCAGGGGTGCACCATCAACCAGAGAGTCAAAGATGCTTGCCTGCACCTCATCTTCATTCGGGATAAAATATAGGGTAAGATTTGCCTGACCGTCAAGGTCTATGAGTAGGACTTTCTTGCCCATACGTGCCATGCAAGCCCCGATGGAGGCTGTAGAGGTGGTCTTCGAAACGCCACCTTTATGATTGGCGAATGTAATGATTTTCAATGACATAATATAAAATCTTTTGTATATATGTATTAACGTATTCATGTGTACATGGCTTCACGTGTACGTGGCGACATGTATTAACGTGTACAAAGGTACGGGTATCTGGCGAGAGTTCCTTCACGCTTTCCCTAACAACCCAAAGTGTCAGGGGAAACGTCAGGATTTGAGGATTCATTTATTCAAATGTGAAGGTTCGGATGTAGAAATAGGTGTCGTCGTCCTCATACTCATATTCATTGATGAAGTCCATCATCTGCTCATCGGTTCGCTCTCCCTGCTCAATGCCGGTCTTGGAAGTCCATTCCCTGATGGCTTCTCCGATAGTGCCGTAAACATCATCGCAACAATCCTCAAATGGTTCGCCGGATGCGCTGACGCAGCATTCTTCGGGAAAGTAATTGCCTTCATCGTGGGTGTAATAGACCTCACATCCGCACTCGCAGCATCTGTAGGAAATGCTCAGTTCATCATCCAGGAGTCGGTTTATCTCAAAGAAGAGGTCATTGCAAGCATCCCAGGCAGTTTCGGTCTCGAAAGAAAGAAGACTGGTGTCTTCATCCTCCTCATACTCTGCCCAGTAGATGTGACCACGCACGCTGATGTGCTTCTTCTGATAGTCGATTCCATAGTGCTTGGCGAGGTCATCCAGCCAGATGTTCCTGCTGTTCACCTCCATGCGCTGAAGGGTGTTCCAAAGGTTGCTTACTGCTTTTGGGGTTCCTGTGACCTTATAGGTCGTTGTTGCCTGATTTGCCATTGTTTTGTATATTTATTTGATTACCATTCTGTAAAATAACTCTGGTCGTTGGATTCACATTCCTCTGCCCATTCCTCATCTGTGAAGTCGCTATGCAGACAGTCTTTGCTGCAATAATAGGCTACTCCCATGTCTGCGCAATAACCCTCACGCATCAGCTTGCCACATTCTGAGCATCGTCTGCAAGCCCTGTCGGTGTTCCACCAATAGTCCACGAAAGACTCTGCCACCACGTCCTCGCTTGTGTTTTCATCCCACTTGTCAAGATAGAATGAAGCAAACTGGTTCAACTCCTGCTCACTGAAGAGCTCCTTGTCTGTGCCGCTCACTGCCTGGGTAAGTCGGCTGAGAATTGATTTCATTGTTGTCATAATGCCATCTGATTTTATCTCCCTTTCGTAGATCAACTACTTCTGGGATGGTTAAAAATTATGTTGCATTCAGAAGGTGTTATGGCTATCCATACAAGGTTTTGTCTGCAAAATACTACCCGAATGGTGTGGAGATTTTTCAGCAAAGCAACGCCCTGACCTTGTAAAGATAAGACAGAACCGTTACCTTCGCAACAGAATTATAACCGATTCCCAGAAGTCGATGAATGAAATCCTCCTATAACAGGACAATCTCTTCAGCAAGGAAAAGTATAGGAATAAAACTCGTAAGGCTATTGAATATCAGTTTATTATTGATATTTTTGCATCGTTTTAATAGGGTATTAAAATGAAGCAGAATGATTAAAATGACAAGAAGTATAAGCACAAAAAAAGCGACCCGAAGGCCGCTCTTTTATCTGGAGAGAAGGATTTACTTATCCTTCTGGGTCTTGCCCTGCTGAGAATCAGGAGCGTTCTCCTTCTCAACAGCTTCGTAGAACTTGGTGGCAACGAGAATTACCCGGTTGTGCTTGACTCCCTCGGCATCCTGCCATTCCTCTGGCTTGAAATAGCCCTCAACAGTGAGGAGTGCTCCCTTGACCAGGCGGTCGAATGAAGCGGTGTTCTCGTTCTTGCGCCAAGCCTCTACATTCATGAAGGCAGAAGTGCGAGAGTTTTCATCGCCATTCTTCTCATTGCGGCTGATGGCCAGTGAGAAACGAGCTACGCTTGCGGTTGTAAACTGATGGATGCTTGCATCCTTACCTACGAAACCAGTTACTGCGAAAGAATTTTCCATCTTTTTCATAATTCAATATTTTTAGAAGTGAAACATTTATTTTTTACGGTGCTATCAGAGTTGGCAAGGGAAACATAGGAAGCAAGGAATTATCGAATTATTTCACCCTTGGGCAGGAAAAGTTTTATGGATGAGCAGCAGACGGAAAAGTTTTTGAAAAAATTCAGAGAATAAGGCACCTGGTACTTGCAGAAATGTGGCTTGCACTAACTTTGCAGCGGAAAAAGTAAGTGTGGATGCTTCGTCCAAAAATATGAATGAAAAGGATGAGTAGAAAATATCTGCAGTTGGTTGGGTAAAGGAAAGCTGCATCCTCCTCGATGTTGTTCAAGCAAACTGGTTGTACAAGATGGCTTATAAGTTCAAGAGACTGGCAGGAAAACTCACACTTCATCATGAACATGAATAAGGCTAAGCCAAGGACAGAACGATCAGACCTACGACTGCCAAGGGTAAGCATCTGCATGTAGAGGGAAGCTGAGCAGAGAAGCATGATGCCTGAGGCAAGCGGCAAACTAATGATTTTGTCACAAAAACGACTTTTTTTGACATGAAGCTATTGTAAGACTAAAAGGGAAACGGAATTTCAGCAAGGAGAAGAAGGCAAAGCCCTGAACCGGCTAAAGAGCAGCCAAGGCAAAGCTTAGGGCGCATACAAGTTTAAGGTTTAAGTTTACCCATGTATATATACATGTTCTTTCAAACTCAAATAGTAAACCTCTACCGATTTTAACCACTCAAACCAGGAAGTTTACAAGTTTAAGAAAACCATATATGTATATATGCCGAAATAAACTTGTTTATTAACATATAGTCAAGGATTTTGGAAAAATCTATTTTTCCTTGCTGAAATGCAAGAATAGTTATACGAAATGGAGCAAGGTTGACACCATTCGTTGGCCTATTCTGAAAATAGTATAATTATTCGTTTTTCTTGCTTAAATATTAGGATATTTGAAGAAAAGTTGCTATTTTTGCACAAAGTTATTCATATATAAATACTTCGATGCAAAAATGGCAACTTTTACGCCTTTATACAAGATTAGGATCTTCAACTTTGAAGATGTGATGCGTGAGATGCAATTGTCTCATGCAGGAACATCCACGGCCATATCCCGATGGCAATCTCAGAAGGTTCTGAAACCGATTAGGCGAAACATGTACGTCACTATTGATCCATCGACAGATGCTCCCATGTGTGACAAGTTCGAGTTGAGTTCCAAGATTTCAGAATCTTCATATGTTGGTTGGCACTCAGCCCTTGAATTACATGGAGTTGCTCACCAACCTTTCTACAATGCCTACGTTGGCTGCAAAAGCCGTTTCAAAGATTTTGCTTTTGAAGGAATAGACTTTGTGTACTGTGCAGCCCCTTTTGAACCAACTGCGGAAAATGGCGTTATAACTCCCAAGGGAAATCCTTATGTACGTGTAACTGATTTGGAACGAACAATCATAGACTGCTGCGACCGTATAGAACGCGCTGGAGGCATTGAGGAATTGCTTCATTGCATGGAAGGAATATCACTGCTTGATGAGCCAAAACTCGAAAAGTATCTGGCATTGTACAATAAAGCATTCCTCTATCAAAAGGTAGGATTCATCCTGGAGCATAGCAAAGAGCATCATCACATAAGCGACCAATTCATAGAAAGGTGCCGCTCAAAAGGTGCCTTGCATACCAAACGTCTAACCTCAACAGGTGATTCTGACACCTATTTATGTCGATGGAAGCTTTATGTACCAGAGGATTGTGTAATTGAAAAAAAGAATTTATCAGTATGAATATACAAGAATATCTTAAACAATGTTCTGTCAAGTCCGTGGACGAACTTACAGACGAACAGATAGTAAGCTACTATACCAATGGCAATGCAGGTATAGCTCAAGAGTGTGCGGTTGAATTAGCTCTTCAAGATTATCCTAAATGCGGTTTTACGATAGAACAAATAATGTACTCTATTCGCAAGGCAATGAAAACTAAAACTAAGTTTGGTCTGACCTATATTACTAACGAATCGGCAATAGGTCCAACTGGAAAAGAATCAAGATGGGTGTTAGAACCTTAATCTACCACTTATCTTTAGTTGGTTATTTTTGCCTTTAGAAATATTGCATACTAATAACCAACTCCTGCAATACATACCGATAAGTCGTGGAAATCTATTGAAAAACGATAGATTTCCACGACTTATCGACACATTATC
>NZ_JBNPLT010000053.1:0-11161 GCF_050313615.1 Prevotella sp. SGI.167
CACATCAGCAAAAGTAAGAGAAAATTCCTCTTCGCTGGATGGGTTGCGTGCTTACGCTGCTGTAGGTATTGTGCTGATGCACGTTCGGGCTAATCTTATGATTAAGCCAAGTGATAACATCTTGACTGGCAATGTGATTCCGTGGTTCACAAATTTCACATTACTGTTCATGATTATAAGTGCGTTCAGTATGTGCTGTGGATATTATGAACGAGTAAAGTCGGGAGCAATAACTCCTGCGAAGTTCTATGTTAAGCGCTATCATCGTACCTGGCCATTCTTTGCAATGATGGTGATGATTAGCTTTGCGATGGAACCATCCTGGAGTACGTTTTGTCAAAGCTTTGCAGATTTGACAATGTGCTTTAATCTCTTGCCTAATCCAAATATTGAAGTGATAGGTGTAGGATGGTTCTTAGGTACGGTATTTACGTTCTATATGCTTTTCCCTTTTTTTACTTTCCTGTTGGATAATAAGAAGAGAGGATGGATGGTACTGGTGTTATCACTGCTATTCTGTTATATAGCAATAGATACTTTTAATAATGGTAATGGATTCTGTCGTAGTAATATTATTAATAGTGCTCCTTTCTTTATCTCTGGTGGTATGATTTATCTTTATCGTCAGGGTATCAAGAGTTGGGTAGAGAAGCATTGGATAATAGCATAGGCATCGTGTCTTGTATTTACTATATTAAGATTTGTTGTTGACATCAAAGGGTTGTTTATCTTACCTGACCTTATTGTATTTGCAGCTTGGCTGATGTATGCCATAGGTTCAAAGGATATTGTATTGAACAACAGGGTCGCTAAGTACCTAAGCGGTATTAGTATGGAGATTTATCTCTGTCACATGATGTTTTTTAGGGTAGCAAGTATGTTGCATCTGGATAAGTTTATTCACAACAATGACATGCTGTATGTAGCTACTTGTATTGCAACATTGATTGGTGCGATATGTTTTTCGCATGTTATCAAATATTATGTGTTTAAGCGTATTGAGAATAAAAGACGTTAATAGATAATTAATATTTTTTTATTATGATGAATCTTGAAATTAGAAAAGTTGCTGATAATGCAACTGATGAAGAGCGAGTGGTGTTGTATGCACTCGCAGACTGTAATCTCAATGATTATTTGTTGTTTGATTCCACCTATGATGAAGAAGGAAACATCTCTAATAAGCATAGGCATATGTTTGTCTTTCCTGATCAGAATGTGAAGAAAGGCGATTTTGTTTGGATCTATTCAAAGGATGGAAATGCATACAAGCGTCGCAATAATTCTAATACAACTACATACATTTTGTTTTGGGGATTGAATTGCCATGTTTGGAATAATGATGGCGATACTGTTCATCTTATTCATTATGATGGGTATGTCTTTAAAAATGTAAAATGAAATGATTAAAAGTTGTGAGTGATGAAGGAAAATATTGAAAGTAAGTATGTTGGTAATCGTAAAATGATTATCGAACTACGTCTTAAAGCAAAACCGATAATAATTGACCGTATTGGAGAATTAGCCGAAAGAATGGAAAATGAAAAAGTTTTTTCTAACACAAGCTGGGAAATTAATAATAATGTGTTGGCGATTCGTAATAATACTATAAAGGAGGATGCTTCTGATTTCTTTTCCATTTCCTTCAACAAGATTCATTACATTTCAGATAGAATTGATAGTGTTGAGGCTTTTTATGGAAAATTTAAAAAAATCTATGATATTGTTCGTTCGGTGATTAATGATATAACAATTTACAGAATTGGTTGTCGCATTATTGGTAGCTATAAGACAAAACAAAATGATTATACTAAGATATTAGATAATATAAAAGCTTTGTTCCCAACTAGCTTTTTATTGTCAAATTATCCAATGAAGGACATGCTTTTCCGTGTAAATTACGAAAACGGTATGTATCAAATCGGCCCTGTCAATAGAGACGATGATTTCTTTCATCGTGAATTTCCCGATACAAAGATTGAAAATCATGTTGGTTTTGCTATTGATACAGATAATTACTTAACTAATGAAGTGCAGAGCATAGATAAGCCGGAACTCATCAAGGATATCTTTGAACTATCCTTGTCTGTAGAGAAAGATTTGTTTGATAATCTATACAAACTCAATTCATAATGGGAGTTAGAAATAAGAAAAATCTTACTGATGTAAAAGAATCTGGGTCTTATGATGTAAAGTTGGCTAGAAAGAAAATAAGAAATTATATTTCTCCTTCTCGATACAGGAATAGGGCAGGTCAAACATCAAATGCTTCTGTTGAAAGGAAGGGACAATTTCGTTCTGATTCGAAAGATAGTATAGAAGATCATACATCCTATACTTCGTCAAATGAGTTTTCTACAGATAACATCTCCAGATTAGATAATAGGCTCACCAATTATGAAACGCATAATACGGAAGCTCATGATAATCTCCGTAAAGAGTTGGAAACTAAGATTGAAATAGCTAGGAAGAACAATGCTAAAGAAATCGAAAAGGCAGAGAAAAGGTGCTTCGCTTATGTTGATGGTAAAACAAAAGAAAGTAAGTTTTTTACTTATTTTAAGTGGATACTTGGCATTGCTGTTCCTCTTTTATTAGCTTGGTTTGCAAATAGTTACAATAAGACATCAAATAAAGTTTTTGAGAATGAGAAACATTTGCTTAAAATTGAATATAAAGTAAACAACATGCAGAGGCAAAAGAATGACAGTATAGAGCACAAGAAGTAGTTTGGTTCGAACTTTTTGTGGCTGCTGGAATTCGTGCTATAAATGTTGTTTCAGAAAAATGTCGTAATACAATGAAGATTTTATTAGCAAATAAGTTTTATTACCGTCGTGGCGGTGATTGTATTTATATGCTCAATCTAGAAAAGCTGCTGAAGGCGCATGGGCATGATGTGGCGGTATTTGCCATGGACTATCCGGAGAATCTGGATACGCCTTGGAAGAAATACTTTCCAAAGAATATGAGCAAATTGATGGCTTTTACCCGTCCGTTTGGTGATGGGGAAGTGAAGAGCAAGTTCTCGCAACTGCTGAATGACTTCAAGCCAGATGTGGTGCATCTGAACAATATCCATACGCAGCTTTCTCCGCTGATAGCCAAGTTGGCGCATGAATACGGAGCAAAGGTGGTTTGGACATTGCATGATACCAAACTCGTTTGTCCTTGCTATACCTGCATGAGAAATGGCAAGTGGTGCGAGGAGTGCTTTACGGATAAACTGGCAGTGGTGAAGCATCGCTGTATGCCGGGAAGTATCCCTGGGGCAATCGTGGGTTATCTGGAAGCTAAGAAATGGAACAAGGAGGTTCTGCAGAAATATGTGGACTGGTTCCTTCCTCCATCGAAATTTATGTTGGATACCTGTGTGAAGGGCGGTTATTCTCCAGAGAAGTTCAAAGTGCTCTGCAACTTCATCGATGTGACTAAACTTCCGGAGCTTTCTTCAAAGACTCAGATAAAGGAAGACTACTATGTCTATCTGGGACGAGTGAATGAGGTGAAGGGTGTGAGAACCTTGTGTAAGGCGGCTGCTCAGCTCGACAAGAAATTGATCGTAATAGGTGATGGTGAGCTGCTTCCGGAACTTAAGGAAACTTATAAGAACTGTTCTCATATCGAGTTCAAGGGGCAGATGCAATGGGAGGAGTTCATGCCTATCCTCCAGAAGGCTCGAATGATGGTGCTTCCTGCAGAATGTAGCGAGAACAATCCTCTCACCGTGATTGAGGCACAAAGCCTTGGCACGCCTGTTTTAGGTGCAAATATTGGTGGTATTCCGGAACTGATAGAGGAAGGTGTGAGCGGTATGACCTTCACGTCGGGTGATGTTGAGGATTTAAAGGATAAAATCCTCAAGATGTTTGAACATCACTTCGACTATGAGGCGATTGCGAAGAATGCCATCGAGAGGTATTCTAGTGAAGCTTACTATGAGAAGCTGATGAAGATATATGAAAAATCGTTTTGAGCGAATTTTCGGATAAATACTGTTAAAAGTGATAGGATAATGATGTGAGTTCATTAAATTATCCTTATCTTTGCAGAAACGTTATAAATGAAACATAAGACTATGCAACTAGAATTTGAAGGACAGACTCATAGTATTGATGCCAATACTCTAGTGAATATTTTGATTCACTATCAATCTGTTGTCACTGAGGCTAACAAGCAACTCAGTGGGGGCGCTCGTGAGGTTACGCTTAAGGTGAATGCCTTGAAGCAAGGCTCTTTCGTGGTAGATGTATCTGTGGCACAGAATATTGTAGAACAATTGTTCTCAAAAGATGTTGTAGAATACGTGGCTGCTTTGTGTGGTGTAGTAGGTGGTGTATATAAGCTATATAAGCATTTCAAAGGTAGGCCTGTCAAGACTAAAGAGGAGAAGAAAAATGCTGATACAATTCTTAAAATGGGAGATAATGTAAATATCACGATTAATACTTATAATCAGCAAATTGTAAGACAAGCAGTCTCTAAATCAATGGAAACAGCAAATGATGATCCAAGTGTGGAAGGCTTCACTGTCAAAGGTGATGGTGGTGAGAAATGTGCTGAATTTGAGCGTAAGGAATTTGAGGATTATATTTATGATGGATTTGATACGGAAGATGCTGTGCCAGAGGAAAGAATTGAGGAGGAAATCACAACTCTTGTCATAGTTGGCTTAAACTTTGAACGTGGTTCTCGCTGGCAATTCATGTATAATGGATTTAAAATCTCCATGATAGTCAAAGATGATGCTTTGATGCAGAAAATTGATGAAGGTGAGAGATTTGGTAAGGGAGATGCCATCAAAGTGAAACTCAGAAGAGTGCAGAGGTATAACAAGGAATATCGTGCATACGAGAATAAGTCATATCGTATAGTTGAGTTTATTGAGCATATCATTCCTCAAAAACCTCTGAACCTATTCGAAGAAAAATAAGGAAAGGTCTATTTACTTTCTTGAAAAACACAAACTGAAATTTTATTAGATTTTTTTATACAATAATTTGGTTAGCAAGAGCTTTCGAAAGAATGTTCTTGCTAATCCTTTATACGTTTATTTTTTCACAAAACAATAATAGATTATTTTATTATGGCAGAAAAGAAATTAAATGGTACTGTCATTGTAACTTATCGTTGCAATGCGCGTTGTTCAATGTGTAATCGTTACAAGGCTCCTTCTAAACCAGAGGAGGAAATCTCTATAGAGACTATTAAAAAGCTACCAAAGATGTACTTTACCAACATCACAGGTGGTGAACCTTTCATCCGTACGGACTTGAAGGATATCGTACGTGAACTTTATAAGAAGAGCGACCGTATCGTAATCTCTACCAACGGCTTCTTCACCGACCGTATCATCGACCTGGCGAAGGAGTTCCCTCAGATTGGTATCCGTATCTCTATCGAGGGTTTGGAGCAGACCAACAATGAAATCCGTGGATTGAACAATGGTTTCAATCGTGGCTATACAACCCTGAAGAAACTCTGCGAGATGGGATTGAAGGATGTGGGCTTCGGTATGACCGTTCAGGACAAAAACGCTCCAGACCTCGTGCCTCTCTATGAACTGAGCAACAAGATGGGTATGGAGTTCGCGACCGCATCGCTCCATAACTCATTCTACTTCGTAGAGGCTAAGAACATCATCCACGACCGTCCGATGGTGGCTAAGAACTTCGAGAACCTGGTGAACGAGCTCTTGAAGTCTAACTCTCCTAAGAAGTGGTTCCGTGCTTACTTCAACCATGGACTCATCAACTATATCTATGGTCAGAAGCGCCTCTTGCCTTGCGATATGAGTTTCGATACCTTCTTCATCGACCCATACGGTGATGTGATGCCATGTAATGGTACCAAGGATAAGGAGGTGATGGGTAACCTGAACCGTCAGAGCTGGGATGAACTTTGGAGTTCTCCAGAGGCTGAGCTGGTTCGTAAGAAGGTAAGACATTGTGACAGAAACTGCTGGATGATCGGTTCTGTTTCTCCTGCCATGCACAAGTACATCAAGACTCCAGCCCTGTGGGTGGCTAAGCACAAGCTGAAGAGCCTGCTCGGTATGAAGTACTCTATGTATGAGAACCCTATCTGCTGCGAATATCGTGATGGTAAGGTGACCAAGGAACAGCTTGACAAGCTTTCTACCTGCGATATGAATGCTGTGGTAAACAACGGTCTTTCTGCCGATTCAAAGGAGGCTTTGAAGGGTAAGCGTGGCGAGGATATCGTGAACGCTGACGTGGCTAGCCAGGGTTATGAGGCAACCAAGAAGGAAACTGATAGAAATATTGAAATCAAGTAATCACTTGATTCTCTTATGATTGATAAGAAGCCACAGTGCGGAGAACATCGACACCAAGATGATGCCGAAGTACTGTATGGCTTCTTTGATATAGTTTGAAATCTTATTCATGCCTGCAAAGGTAATACTTTTATTTTGAAAATCTTTAGTTTTTTATGAAAATAGTTGTAACAGGTACTCGTGGTATCCCGAATATCATGGGTGGCGTGGAGACGCATTGTGAGGAATTGTTCCCTAGAATGGTGGAGCGTGGGTATGACGTAACGTTGATCCGCCGCTCGAACTATGTGAAGGATGACTTGCATGAATGGAAAGGTGTGAAACTGGTGACGATTCCTTCGCCTAAGAAGAAGAGTTTCGAGGCTATCATCCATACTTTCCGTGCCATCAAAGAGGCAAAGAAGTTGGGAGCTGATGTATTGCATATCCATGCCATCGGTCCTGCCTTGCTGGTGCCATACGCCAAACTGTTGGGCATGAAGGTGGTGTTTACACATCATGGTCCTGACTATGACAGGGACAAGTGGGGATTTGCTGCCAAGACTATCCTGAAGATGGGTGAGCGTATGGGCTGCATGTTTGCCGATGATGTCATCGTGATCTCGAACGTCATCAAGAACCTCATTGCCCGTAAATATGGAAGGACTAAGAATGTACACCTTATATATAATGGTGTTTCTGAGCCTGAAATCTGCGACTATCCTGAATATTTCAAGGAACTGGGGATAGAGAAAGGCAAGTATATTCTGGGTATGTGCAGATTTGTGCCAGAGAAGAACCTGCATCATCTGGTGGAAGCGTTCGTGAAATGGAAAAAGACGCACACGGATCTCACGGATTCCACGGATATAAAGTTAGTGTTAGCAGGCGATACGGATTTCGAGGATGAGTATTCGTTGGGATTGAAGCAGATGGCAAGGGAGAATGGTGTGGTGCTTACTGGCTTTATCAAAGGCAGAAAGCTTCATTCGCTGTTGACGAATTGCCGTTGCTATTGTCTTCCATCTTCGCACGAAGGTTTACCGATTGCCCTGTTGGAGGCGATGAGCTATGGTGTAAAGGTAGTAGTGAGCGATATTCCTGCGAATCTGGAGGTTGGCTTACCAAAGGATGATTACTTCCATTGTGGCAACGTGGATGAACTTTCGGAAAAGCTCGGAAAGATTATCGAGACTCCATTGCAGCATATTGAATATGATATGAGCAAGTATGATTGGGACCAGATTGCTGATGAAGTAGGAGGAGTGTATCAAGGGTTGAAGAAATAATGGTTGTATCAAAGCAACAAAAGATATTTAGGTGATCAGTATGGCAGATAATATATGGAATAAAATATAGATATTTCGGACGAATACTTCCCGCTCCCCTTTTGTTTAATCTACTTTTCGGGGATGGAGCCTAGTAGCCCGATTTTACTATAATTGATAATGAACGTAAAAAAGACAGGTATTGAAGGCGTACTCATCATTGAGCCTCGCCTGTTTAGAGATGCTCGTGGTTACTTCTTTGAGAGCTTCAGCGAGCGTGCGTTTAAAGAGAAGGCCTGATGGTGGTATCTCGATACTGGATGATTCTCTAGGTATCGATTGGCGCATTCCTACGGAACATGCTAATCTTTCGGAATAGGATACGAAACATCAGGTATTGAAGGACTTTGAAAGTCCTTTCGAGTACTAAAAGAAAGAGGTTTTCCTAAAAATATTGAGGTGATTTTTTCGAAAACCTACCCGTCCTTCCTTACCCTTAAGGAAGGCTCCACCTTTCACCCCGGCCCTCTCTCCTCAGGAGCGAGGGAGAAAACCGCCCTCCGGTGCTCGGAACCGCTACGCTATAAGGTTGGTGGACCATCAAAGGTCTTCGCCAAGTTGTGCGGGCTGGGACCGCCTGGGGAATAGCTGTTTACAGTTAATAGTTTATAGTTTACAGATTTTTGTGGTAATTGGCTGATGAGTTGCAGATTTCTTTTGATATTCTTGGTGGTTTCGAAGAAAAAGCGTAACTTTGCGGTTAGAAATTAATAAAGTGAATTATTATGGCACAGTTAGCAACAATGAATCAAGCTCAATTGCAAATCCTCGATATGCTGTCATTTATAAAGACTCCTGAGGCTTTGCGAGATTTGAATAAGGTAATCTCTGATTATTTTGTTCAGATGGCTGATGCAGAATTAGATAGAATGTGGGATGAAGGAACCTTGAATGAAGAACGTATCGAGAGTTTCCGGCATCTCCATGAACGTACTCCATACAATAAACCAACTTTATAGTCATTAGATTATTAAAATGAATATTGTATTGGATACAAATAGTTTGATTATGTCTATCGCCCCTAGAAGTCCGTATCGTAAGGTGTAGAATGCTTTTCTTAGAGGCGATTATAACCTTTGTGTGTCCAATGAAATAATAGAGGAGTATTCAGAGGTTTTATCTCGTAATATATCCCCTCAAGTTTCTGAGGCCATAGTTTATGCTATATTGACTAGACCCAATATAATTCGCAAAGATCCTCATTATACTTTTGCTTTAATTGAGGCAGATAAAGATGACAATAAGTTTGTAGATTGTGCCATTGCTGCAAATGCAAAGTGTATTGTTACAGAAGATAAACACTTTAAGGTCCTGGAAAATGTTCCTTTTCCTAAAGTGGAGGTTATAGGTATAGAGGATTTTAAATGTTATTTGGATAAGTGGATATAGGTTTATGTACAAGTATGCCTTCTACTCTAGAAAGTTGCAGAAGGAACTCGGCTGGAAGCCATCTTTCCAGTTTGAGGAGGGTATCGAAGAAACGGTGAAGTGGTATCTCGAGAACCAGGAATGGATGGATCATGTTACTTCTGGGGAGTATCAGAAGTATTATGAGGAGATGTATTGTAAATAGCATTTTTCGAAAACCTACCCGTCCTTCCTTACCATTAAAGAAGGTTTTTCGAATCCCTCCGTCTCCCTTTAGCCAAAGGGAGCTCCACATCCTAACCAAGCCACAATAGGCTTTACGACCCTTTCGGTTCCCCTCACAGGGGACAGAAACCCTTCTCAGACGGGAAGGATGTAACCGCCCTACAGTGCTGAATTTTCTACCTCTCCGTCTCTCCTGCAAGGAGAGCTCCACTTTCTCCCCAAGCCCCTCTTCCTCAGGAAGCGGGGATGTAACCGCCCTCCGGTGCTCGGAACCGCTACGCTCTAAGGTTGGCGGGGCATCAAAGCCCTCGCCATCTTGTGCGGGATGGGACCGCCTGGGGGGACTTTAAAAGGTAAAAGGGTAAAAAAGTAAAAAGGTAAAAGAAATCTGCGTCATCTGCGAAATCTGCTGAACGATCATGTCAGAGCAAAATGAGAATAGGAGCGACTATTTTTGTGTAATTTGCTGATAACTTGAAGATTTCTTGTGATTTTCTTGGTGGTTTCGAGAAAAAAGCGTATTTTTGCGACTGTAAGTTGAATATTTAATAATTGGAGGATTGGTTATGGTTGTATATGTAGCAAACCCACTTTATGATGCTGTGTTCAAATACTTGATGGAGGATGACCGCATAGCGAAGACCATTCAATTCCGTTTTGCTTTACAAGTTCTATAACTGTGCAGATTTGGTCGTTTGACAACTTGAATTTTGCGCGATGAAGCACTTCATCGTATTCTTTTATAATGTCATCATTATATAAAGGTATAATACGATGAAGGAACAAACTTTCAAGAACTCTTGCTGTTGAAGCATTTGAATTGTGAGTGATAAGGGCTGATACAAATATGTTTGTATCAATGACTGCATATACCATTGCGTTCTTTTCTTAATCGTCTGACTTCTCTGATTTCTTCATTGATTTCATCAAGCGTGAGTTCTGGGGTTTCACCTCTTTCTGCTTTAGCTCTAAGTTGCTTGAAAGCAGCCTTTGCTTTTGCAGTCACTTCATCTTCTTCTTCATTCTTTGCCTGAATGGAGAATGGAATGCTCTTACTGCGAATTACTGCCTTTACAAAGATGTTGATGGCGGTATTCGCACTCATACCGAACTGCTCGCAGAGTTTATCAAACTGTGCTTTCTGCTGGTTGTCCATACGGACTGTCATTGCTGTCTGTGCCATAAGTCCAAAATGTTTAATTAATAATCATTCTGACTGCAAATATACATCATTATGGCGTAAAATGGTGCGGCAGTATTAATAATTTAATAAAGATTAATAGTTGAATGAATGATATAACTGCTTGTTTCGCTTTCCTGAAGTATTGCCTTGGAAATAAGGAGAAATATGCATTTCTTCTGGAGACTTAAACACAGGAGATAATCTTTCGGAATCTTCTTTTCTTGAAGCCCTATTTGGGCTGGAGTTTGGTCACGCAAATTTCGCAGATGACGCAGATTTTCTTCTTTGCTGTTTATTAGTCCCACAGATTTCACGGATTTACACAGATTCCTTTTGATTTTCTTGGTGGTTTCGAAGAAAAAGCGTAATTGTTGCGCTAACAAAACGAATCGGATGCGGATATACACTTTAATTGCCTAATATCTGGAAAACACAAAAGGATTAGATTTTAAATTTTAATTATATACTTTAAGATAGGCAGGGCTTTTGATGAAGCTCTGCCTATCTTTTTGACTTTTCTTTTTTTAAAAAAGATACCATATTACTTTTTAACATACTGATAGGTGTCACTGCTTGGAATATAGCAGGGACGCTATATTTATTATATGCTTTTATATGAAGAATATCAAACTCTTTGATTACCAAGAGGATATGAGGGTACGGATTGAGAAGGCGTTGCGCCTTCATCGGTCCGTTATGGCACAAATGCCAACGGGTACGGGTAAAACGGTTCTACTCGCTTCGGTCGTAGAATCGTTTTTGAGGGAACATTCCGATTGT
>NZ_JBNPLT010000054.1:0-8998 GCF_050313615.1 Prevotella sp. SGI.167
TGTAAAGGAGGCATTTGATACCAACTGGGTGGTGCCTCTGGGTCCTAACGTGAATGGTTTTGAGGATGACCTCAAGGCTTTCGTTTCTAAGAACAGCGATGGATCTGAGTTGTCTCGTGAGGTGGTGGCGCTGAGTGCTGGTACTGCTGCCGTTCACTTGGGTTTGTTGGCTAGTGGCGTAGGTCCTGGTGATGAGGTTTGCGTTCAGAGTTTTACTTTCTGTGCTTCTTCTCATCCTATTACTTATCTTGGTGCTACTCCTGTATTCATCGATTCTGAACCTGATTCATGGAATATGGATCCAGAGTTGCTGGAGAAGGCGATTATTGATCGTAAGGAGAAGACGGGTAAGTATCCTAAGGCGATTGTTCCTGTTGCTCTCTATGGTATGCCTTATGATTGCGATAAGATTATGGCGATTTCAGAAAAGTATGGTATCCCTGTAGTGGAGGATGCAGCTGAGGGCTGTGGTTCCAGATGGAAAGGTCAGGTGCTGGGTACATTCGGTAAGTTTGGCGTGTTGTCATTCAATGGTAACAAGATGATTACTACTTCTGGTGGAGGTGCCTTGATTTGCCAGGATGCCGAGAGCAAGAACAACGTGATGTGGTATGCAACTCAGGCTCGTGATGCTTATCCTTACTATCAGCATACTGCCATCGGTTACAACTATCGTATGAGTAATGTTTGTGCGGGTATCGGTCGCGGTCAGATGACAGTATTGGAGGATCACATCGCTCATCATAAGCATGTACAGGAGTTGTATAAGGAACTCTTGAAGGATGTTGAGGGTGTAACCTTGCATGAGGCGCCTAATGCCGACTATGATTCCAACTACTGGCTCTGTACTGTGACTCTTGATCCGAAGTTGAAGATTCAGGGTCAGGAGAATGCGTATAAGGAGGTTGTGAAGACTGCCGTTGGTGGTGCAGCTGGTGTAATTCACATGGTGGATTCTCCTACCACTGATTGCCAGCCGAATGAGAATGTGGAGGCATTGCGTATCTTCATGTTGAGCAAGAAGATTGAGGCAAGACCAGTGTGGAAGCCAATGCATAAGCAGCCTGTTTATCAGAATGCTCCTGCATACGTGAATGGTGTAAGTGAAGCTATCTTCAAGGTGGGTGTCTGCTTGCCAGCGGGTCCGATGGTAACGGATGATGATGTTCGTTACATCGTAGAAAGTATTAAAGAGGCGATTGTTTAATCGCCTCTTTATTACTTTCAGCGTAAGGTGGATGGTTTTGCTACATCTTCTTCTATTCTGGAAGGTATTTTTTCGAAAACCTACCTTCAATGGTCTTTACACCCCCTTCGGTTCCCCCGTTAGCGGGGGACAGAAACCTTCCTTACCCTTAAGGAAGGCTCCACCTTTCTCTCCAAGCCTCTCTTCCCTCAGGGACGAGAGGATGTAACCGCCCTCCGGTGCTCGGAACCGCTTCGCTATAAGGTTGGCGGGGCATCAAAGCCCTGCGCCATGTTTTGCGGGATGGGACCGCCTGGCAACGACTTGCTGATACTTTTGTTTCGGGAGAGAAAAGGAACCACGGATTTCACGAATTTACACAGATTTGGACCTATGCGTCCTGGGATTACATAATATTGGTGATCAATCATCGGACTTGCTATTTCAAAAGTAGAAAAAACTGCGGTATTGAGCGTGTTGTCGGATGAGAATTCTTAATATACTCTAAATATTTTGAAAATACTTTGTGTATACCGGGATTTTTTCGTATTTTTGCCATTTAGAGAAATTATAAAGACGGTATTATGGCAGAGAATAATATATCAAACATTGACAAAACACAAATGATTGAGAGTTTTCAACAGCGACTTTTAGGTGACTATGGTTACCAAGATGAACAAATCGGAAGGAATGTTGAAATATCTCATGACTTTAGTGTTGATTTGGCTATATGGAAAAATGGGGACGATAAGAAAAATAATCGCCTCCCTGATATCTGTGTGACCATTCTCTGCAAGATGGAGCATGTTAAAATTGACAAAAAGGACGTTCATGGCGTTTTCTTAACCTCTATGCATTCTTCCTTGCGCTTTGTTGTGATGCATAATCTTAAAGAGACAAAGGTTTTTCTTATTGATGATAAGAAAAGCGGTGCATTGGAGCAAATTGCTGATTTCCCGAAAGCTGCTGATGTTGCCAATGATACGTTGTTGGGAGCTTTTGTCGCAAAGATGCGCAATTCGTCCAAGGAGGCTTTGTTACAAGCATTTGGTAAATGCCATAATTTTATTCGTAATATAGATAAATTATCTCCTGAGTCTGCCTTTGATGAATTTAGCAAAGTTATCTTTATCAAAATGGACTATGAACGATATCCTAATGGTGAACTTATCTTTACAAGGAATAAATACGAACAGTTAGAAAGTGATTTCGTTGCGAAGAGCTCAAAAGGCGTATTCCTAGATGTTCTGTTTCGTAAAACAAAGGAGTATTTTCAAAAAGACGGACTGTTTGAGGAAGCTGATACGATACATATCAAGCGTGAGACGGTACTGAAGATTATAGAGACTTTGGAACCCTTTAATCTGTGTAACTTGTCGGATGATATTAGAGGCTTGGCATTTGAGTCATTTTTGGGAAAGACTTTCCGTGGTGAGTTGGGACAGTTTTTTACCCCTCGTACTATAGTAAACTATATGGTTGATGTGTTGGATATTAAGGAGGGGGAAACTATTTGTGATCCATGCTGTGGAAGTGGAGGCTTCCTGATTCGTGCATTTGAGCATGTTCAAGATTTGATAGACAATGATATTCATCAACAGATTCATGATGTGGTGAATCATACAACCATGTCTGTGGCGGAAAAAAAATATCAAGTAGAGCAACTGTTATTGGAGCTAGACAAAAAACATATTGGTTCTCGATATTATAAACTTTGCCATCAATATATTTATGGTGTAGATGCAAATATCAGAATGGCTCGTACTTCAAAAATGAATATGATTATGCATGGTGATGGACATCTTGGGGTATATTGCCATGACGGATTGTTTAATGTCGGAGGCGTTGAAGATGGGAAGTTTGATGTGATTCTCATCAATCCTCCATTTGGCTTGCGTATAGCAAGGGATTTGGAGAATGATGGAAAGAAAGTAAGTGATAGCTACCATATCAAGAAGAGTAATGCTGAGGCTCTTTTCATAGAGAGATGTTTGAATTTATTGAAGCCTGGTGGTCGTGCAGGACTCGTGCTTCCTGATGGTATTCTGAATAATCCGAATATGGAAGATGTAAGAAAGTATGTGGAGAACGAGGCTGATATTTTGAATATAACTTCCATTCCTGCTGATGTGTTTATTGCATCTGGGGCAAATGTGAAACCAAGTCTGGTGTTCTTGCGGAAGAAAATAAAAAACGAGGGAAATGCAGACAATGTTATTTCTATTTCCAAAGTGGATGATGCAGGAATCAATTCCAAAGGATTGCCTTCAGACAACCAGCAGCTAACAGGACTTGCTCCCGTGGTAAAGGAATGGATTACCAAGGGCGCAATATCTTCTTCACCTTATTTCAAGGTCGTAGAAAGACAAATGATGGACAAATGGAATGTCTCTTCATGTTTTGATATGCAGAGTATCGCTTTGTCATCAAAGTATCCTTCGGTGTTACTGAAAGACATTCTTTCTGTCTATAGTGAAAAAATAGATATTCAAGACGATAAATCATATACTCGCTTGACAGTAAAGCTATTTAATAAAGGAATACAAAAGCGTGATACTCTTCTCGGTGAATCAATCGGCACAAAGAAACAGACAGAGGTTCATGCTGGTCAATTCATCGTTTCTAAGATAGATGGAAAGAGTGGGGCATTTGGGTTTGTGCCTGATGATTTGGGCGGCAGCATTGTGACCCAGGACTTTATGGTATTTGATTTGGATAAGGTACAGGTTTATCCTCCTTATTTGGAGTTGGCATTGAATGATGATGCCATTCTCGACCAATATAAGAATGCCAGCAATGGTTCCACTGGTCGTAAGCGACTGTCACAGGCTATATTTCTATCTACTAGAATTCCTTTGCCAACTTTGGAAGAGCAAAGAAACATGGTAGAGGGAATCGTCAATATGGAAAATGAAATTAAGCTGTTGACGGAAAAGATTGAGAAACAAAAAATGGACTTGAGTAATATCTTATATAAAGGTTAGAAGCTATGAAACTATTGGAGTTTGAGGTGAAGTCACCTTTTAGAAATTTAAAAGGGCTGAAAATCAAGTTTGACAGTAACATGTCAACTTACGTTATTATCGGTACAAATGGTGCTGGTAAGAGCAATGTGCTGGAGGCGCTGAGCAGCGTCTTCAAAACATTGTATTATGATTCTACTCGAAATTTCGAATTTAATTTCTATCTGAAGTATGAGATGTTGAACCACAATATTTGGTTAATATATAATAAGGACAAACATTCGTTTATTTTAAAGATAGATAACGTAAAGGTGGATGATGCTGAAGTAGAAGATATTTTGCCACAATATCTTCCATCACGCATCATCTGTAATTATAGTGGTGAAGATTCCCGTATCTATGAAAGTTACTATAAGGAGCCTCGTGATCTTTATACGAAAGAGTTGATTAAAGGTACGGCTACACGTTCTTTGCAAATGATGTTTGTAAACAAGGATTATTGGAAGATAATCTTTGTGGTGATGGCTTGTTGCAAGAATCAAGTAGAGGCTTTTGCCAATTTCCTTACCAATACTTTGGGTGTAAAGAGTATCGATCATATAACACTCGATGTAGATGAAAAAGAACTTGATGGATGGAGCAATAGTGCTCCTGCCTTATATTTACGCCAGTTGCTTGCCAGAACAGCGGGAAGGGACATTGCAATTGATGATTTCTGTCCAAATGGAGAGGATGCTTTGTTTATCTACAATAACCTTGTTGGAGTGTATGAGCTTATTAAGGAAAATTTTGTCATCACTTTCAATGACGGAATAGATACGGCATTCTTCAGTGAAGGAGAGAAGAAAATGATGGTTGTGTTATTCATGCTGGAGGCTTTGTCGGATGAGAGGTCCTTGCTCTTGTTGGATGAGCCGGATAGTCATATCCATATAGCATAAAAAGGGAAACTTGTTTCTTTCTTGACGGAAACTGACAACCGAGAAAATGTTATAACGACACATTCTCCATCTTTGACTACACAATTTGATGATGAGGCAATCATCATGTTGTCGGCTGATGAGAATGGTAATGCGGAAGTTGTTGATAAGGACAAGGCTGCTATTGTAAAGGTTCTGACGAATGATACATGGACGATACAGGATCAAAATATCTTCCTGAATTCAAATAAGGATATATTGTTGGTGGAAGGCTGGACAGATGAAGCCTATATCTCCAAGGCATTAGAAGTGTTCCAGAAGCAAGGGAAATATATGGATTTGGACTTCTCTTATTTGCCATGCAATGGAAGCAGCAATCTAAAAATGATGAGTGAGAAGTTTCATCCAAAGAAGAATCAGATGATGATTGCATTATTTGATAATGATGGTGCTGGATGGAAATCAATCCGAAATGTATTTGATTTGGATAAGGATGCTAATAAGAAAGCTTTTGGTAGGGCTCAAAAGAAAGCAGATATTTGGTATGCTCTTATACCTGTGCCAGCTGGTAGAAAAGGAGATATTAATATTGAAGACTATTTCCATCATAATGTTCTTTCAAAATTTGTGATGAGTTTCAAAACTTTAAATGAAATTGTTGAAAAGAATAGTTTGAAATCGAAATTGGCAGAAATGTGCAATAAAAACAAACTGGCAGATAATAAATTCAGTAAGTTTGCTAAGCTGTTCGATTTTATAGAAGAAATTAAACAAGCTGATGCCGAAGGCAAGAAGAGAATATAAGCGTTTCTTACAGCTCTAACATGTCAAGTTGTATTGCAAGAGTCATGCGTAGATGTAAACCGGATGTTGATGAACAATTTATTTTTGATGCTCAGAGAATGATACGAGCTAGAAATGCTTATATTCATAAAAATACGAATTTATCTCGTTTTAAATTTGTATGTCAAAAAGACGATTTTTTTGAAACTGTTGAAGATAATGTCTAATTTTTTTTGTCTCATTTGATCAAATGATTAAAATAAAAGATACAATTTTATCGGTTCCTGACTTTCAGAATCCACCTCAAGAGCAAAATATAATGAAATATCCAACGATGATGGATATTATAAAGTCTGTACTGGGTGAGAAACAGTTTAATGAACCAAAAGATGCGGATAAGGTTACAATGCCATTAGATTTCATGTTAGAACGTGGTAATTATATGGTATGTCGTGCAGATTTTCATCCTCAAGGGCAATTTTTATATCCATGTAGTAAGACCATGAACATGTTATTTAGAGGACAAAATCACTATTATTCAAACTGTTTTTCTTCTTTTTTTCGCTTAAAGACGGAAAAGGAAAAGCTTTTGGCTCATTTGCATCAAGCAGAATTCATTCAATTGCTGAATAGTCATCCGGTGGTTAAATACTTGAAGTCTCACACATTTACAAGAGATGGATTACCTGGTACACTTATTGTCCCTATAGATGAAGAAGGTTTGGCACAGCATTATGGTATTCCTACTGAGGTTGTGGATTTTAGTAATGATTTATGGGTCTCTGCGTTTTTTGCTACAGCGAAGTATGACAATCAAACACAGACCTATTCTCCATATCTTGTGGATGAGAGCTATAGTTTGTCTGATTTATATGGAGTTTTATATTTCAGAGAAGGTGTCATTGGTGAAATATATAGTCGTCCAATAGGTTCTAACTATTTTAATAGACCAGGGGTGCAGTCAGGTTTTGCTTATAAAAGCCAAATTAGAAATCTAAATGAAGATGGTAATTTTTCAAAGATTTATTTTAGACATGATAATGATGATTCAAACTATATATTTAAACAATTAGACTGCGGCAAAATTTTATTTCCATCCGATTCCTTAGTAGATATTACTAATAGAATTAATACTCAAGAGTGTTGTTCTATAGCAGCTGTAAAGCTATGTCATCTGCTTTGGTATACTAAATTGTCTTTCAATGCTTTTTTAGTTCTGTTAGAATCACAAGGTATTCAGGTTTGTGAAGTTTCTCCAGTAAAATTTGATGATTTTCTATTGAAGGAAGAATATGCTTTATGGTTAGACAAAAAGCGTTTTGATTTTTTGGAAAATATATATTGCATTCCTATTTGTAGATTTTAGGATGATGGTACTGATTAGCAGATATTACCATCCATTTATAATATTTAATTTATGAATTCAGATTGCGGATAATGTATTGGAGATTCCAAGAACCCTGAATGCGCTGGTTCCGCAGCTGAGCGTGGTTCCGCTGCAGCTGCTTGCTTACTATGTAGCGGTAGATAAGGGACTGGATGTGTATATCATCATTACAGCGTAAGGTTTTAACACATTAAGTATTTACCTTTGCATCCGAATTCTAAAAAATCAGAATTATGAAAACAAAGGAATACTTCGAAAAGGTGATGCAGGACTTTAACCAGAACTGTAGAGGTCGAAACCTGCGTAAGTCTTCTTGGTTTGAATTAACTTGTTTAGTAAATCAATGATACAATTCTATCCAAAATACAAACAATTCAAGGCTTTGGTGGATGCCAAGGACTATGAGAATGCAGTGAGGAGTGGGCTGGACTATCTGCGCTTCGTGGCTGATGAATACATCCGCTTGGAGGTGTATGCCTATCAAGAGTACGATGGCGATGACTTCCTTACTTATGAAGTAGAGAAGGAGCTGGCGCAGATGCTGAGAGATGAAGCGACTCCTCTGGAATCTGTTACCATGGCACAGAAAGAGATGGCGGAGATAGAGAAGATGGAGGCATACGTTGATTGCTGTCTTTGCTTCTTCGACCATATCCGTGAGGCGATCAACTTCCGATTGGCGGATGCTGATACTTATCTCGCTGATCTTGACAAGCAGATTAAACATCATACTTACGAGTACAAGAGATTGGTGGATGATGAGTACTTTGACCAGTTGAGTTCTGTGTTCCGATTTGAGGAGTTGGGTAAGTTGCTTATCAAGAAGATTGAGTATCTGAGGAGTCATGGAAGAGAGAATGAAGTGTCTGGCATCATGGAGGAATACAAATTCGTGCCTGATATCTGTTCTTTCAAAATCAATGAATTGCTTGGAAAGGGATTGGAAGATGAGGCTGTGAAGGAGATAGACAAAACAATTGCTGCGTATGGCAACGATGGATATAATGCCACGGAGACTTGGCATCTGCAAAAGGTGGCAATCTTGGAGAAACGAAATGACAAGGCTGGTCTTATTGAGGAATACCGCAGATTGTTCCGTCAGCATCTGGTGGATAAGCGAACTTACTTCAACAAGTTGAAGGAGTTGGTTGCCAAGGAGGAGTGGGATGAGTTTGTGGTGAAGCTCTTTGGAGACATTCCGCATATTACGGATGATGATTGCATTCTGGTTTGTGATATGATAGTGGAGGAAAAGAAATTCTCATGCTTGATGAAAATATTGATGGATAATGTGATGTCATTCAGTAGGGTGCAACTATTCAAGAAGTATTCTCCTTATATGAGTGAGGAGGATCAAGCGACTTATACCAATCATGTAATCGAAGAATTACGGTTGCATCTGAGTTACGCCAAGTCGAAGAGCTATGGTTATATAGTGGATGACATCAAGGGCATGTACACTTGTTGTGAGGTTTCCAAGAAGCTCATCTTGGATTTTGTGGAGGAAATAGAATATAACTATGGCAATCGACCTGCTTTAATGAGATTGCTGAGGAGTTGATGCCCTCTAAAATCATCCCGTCCTTCTTTACCATTAAAAAAGGCTTTTTCGAAAACCTACCTTCAATGGTCTTTACACCCCCTTCGGTTCCCCGTTAGCGGGGGACAGAAACCTTCCTTACCGTTAAGGAAGGATCCACCTCTCACCCCAGCCCTCTCTCCTCAGGAGCGAGGGAGTAAACCGCCCTTAGTGCTGACT
>NZ_JBNPLT010000055.1:0-8657 GCF_050313615.1 Prevotella sp. SGI.167
GGACAGGTGGGGCAAAACACCGGAATAATTCCTCTTTTTACCCCTCATTATATCGGAATAATTCCTATTTTTACCCCTAAAAATGAAAGAAAAAGTCCTGAAAACTTGCGTAATTCCTTGAAAATAAGTATCTTTGCATCGGATAAAGCGAAAAACTTATGTTAGAACGTAAATTTACAGAAAGTTTGGAGAAATTTCTCCTCCATGAAACCCGGAAGATTCTGCTTGTCAATGGAGCTAGGCAGATAGGAAAATCGTATCTGATAAGATATGTAGGAAAGAAACTTTTCAAGCATTTTGTTGAGATAAATCTCAAGGCAGACCAAGAAGGAGATGGCATTTTTAAAACAGTAAGGAGCAAGGAAGACTTTTACTTGCAGTTGGGTGCTATGGCAGGTAACAATCTTGGAAGCAAGGAAGATACGCTGGTATTTCTTGATGAAATCCAGAGTTATCCTCACTTGATGACTATGCTTAAGTTTCTCAACGAGGATGGCAAATACCGATATGTGGCAAGTGGCTCCCAGCTGGGTGTCGCCTTGTCGCAGACCCCTTCTGTGCCTATCGGAAGCATCGCTATCCAACAGATGTATCCTCTTGATTTTGAGGAATTCCTGTGGGCGATGGGTTGTGGAAAGAAGGCGATAGAGAGCATGCGTCAGAGTTTTCTGGATAAGAAAGCCTTGAATGAGTCGATGCACAACTATATGCTCCAGCAGTTTAAGATTTATCTGCTAGTGGGAGGAATGCCAGATGCCGTCAATAAATTTCTTGAAAATAGGAATATGGCTCAAGTGCGCAGTATACAGCGGGATATTCATGCACTTTATAGGGTAGATGCATCGCAGTATGATGATGAACGCAAGCTTGTTATCAGAAAGATATATGATATGATTCCATCGAATATGGAAAACAAGAAAAAGCGTATCATCGTAAAGAACATCGAAGGCTTGAAGGCGCATAAGCAGTTTAGCGACTACGCTGAGGAGTTTGAATATCTTACGAATTCTGGGGTAGCTTTATCGGTGCAGGCTATCAGCAATCCGAGTTTCCCGCTGATTGAGTCGGAGAGCAAGAATTTGCTGAAGCTCTATATGAATGATGTGGGTTTATTGACCAATATTCTTTATGGTACGAATATCAATGCGGTGTTGAGGGACGAGCGGAGTGTGAATCTGGGAGCAGTATATGAGTCTGTCATAGCTCAGGAATTTCATGCTCATGGTTATGAGCTTCATTATTATGATAACAAGCAGAAAGGTGAGGTGGATTATCTGATAGATGATTACAGGAATCTGACAGTTTTGCCAGTGGAAATCAAGTCTGGTAAGGATTATAGGGTGCATAGTGCGCTAGATAAGTTTCTGGATACCCCTGAATATCATATTCATGAGGCTGTGGTGCTGAGTAATGAGCAGAAGGTTTATACGGAAAATGGCATCACTTATATGCCTATATATTACTGTATGTTCTTTAATAATGAGATAGAAGACTCTAATCTGGTAATTCCAGAGATTCAGATGCCAGACATGTAAACAGAGTCCCACACGGATCTCACGGATTTTTTTACCTTTAAAAGTCACGCAGATTGCGCAGATGATGCAGATTTTTTATCTTTTTACTTTTTTACCTTTAAATAGCTCTTTTACCTTTAAAAGTCCCCAGGCGGTCCCATCCCGCAAAATATGGCGAGGGCTTTGATGCCCCGCCAACCTTAGAGCGAAGCGGTTCTGAGCACCGGAGGGCGGTTACATCCCCTGTCCCCTGAGGGGAAAGGGGCTTGGGGAAAGCGGTGGAGCCCTCCTTGGCTAAGGAGGGACGGGGTGGATCGAAAAGCTCCCTCTTTGGCTAAGGAGGGACGGGGTGGATCGAAAAAGACAGCACTGCAGGGCGGTTACACCCTCTCGTACCTGAGGTTTCCGATCTAAACAAGGATTACTGAAGGGGGCATAAAGACTATGTAAGGGTGATTTTTAGAAGACATCACTATGAGAACCGGTATTAGTCATTACCAATACCAAATCCTCATTATTTTGTGTCCATATCAGCAACCAATCAGACATAATATGACATTCCCAGCTTCCTGCATATTGCCCAGATAGTTTATGCGGTTTATATTCAGAAGGTAATTGTCCTGTCTCTTCGAGTAAGCGAATTACCTTCTTTAGCTTTTCCATTGGAAGATTACGTTTTTTACAACGTTTCACATCCTTCTGAAAGTGTTTGGTAGCTATGATTTTGTATTTCATATTCCCAACTTTTCGAACATATCATCAGCACTTTTATACTCAGTAACTCTACCATGGCGAATATCATCCATTGCTTCCTCTATACCGGATTTTTTCTGATGATTGGGAACAATTACGACACCTTTCATTGACTCAAGTACCTTCTTAAGTCCTGCCATAACACTTTTGTCCTCCACTTGTATAGTTAATGTTGCCATAATCTTTTATTTATAAACGTTTAACTTTAGTTGCAAAAGTACGTTTTTTTCTTGAAACCACCAAGAAAAAAGCAAGAAATCTTCAAGTTATCAACCAATTATCCAATAAGCAGCCCTTCTAAAGTCCCGCAGTTCTCACAGATTCCCGCAGATTTTTTCTTTTACTATTTTACCTTATAAAAGTCACGCAGATTGCGCAGATGACGCAGATTTTTTACCTTTTTACTTTTTTACCCTTTTACCTTTAAAAGTCCCACAGATTTCACAGATTCACACAGATTTTTACCTTTTTACTTTTTTACCTTTTTACCTTTAAAAGTCACGCAGATTTCGCAGATGACGCAGATTTTTTACTTTTTTACCTTTTTACTTTTTTACCTTTAAATAGCTCTTTTACCTTTAAAAGTCCTTGTCCCCAGGCGGTCCCATCCCGCAAAATATGGCGAGGGCTTTGATGCCCCGCCAACCTTAGAGCGAAGCGGTTCTGAGCACCGGAGGGCGGTTACATCCCCTGTCCCCTGAGGGGAAAGGGGCTTGGGGAAAGCGGTGGAGCCCTCCTTGGCTAAGGAGGGACGGGGTGGATCGAAAAGCTCCCTCTTTGGCTAAGGAGGGACGGGCTGGATCGAAAAAAACAGCACTGCAGGGCGGTTACATCCCTTGCCCTTTTGGAAAGGGCGAGGGCTTGGGAGTGGGTTAAGGACCCTCCCGCAGGGGAGGGACAGGTGGGGCAAAAAACACCTCTTTGTCAAAGGAAGAACAGGCAGAATCAAAAAAGCACGAATGAATTTCCAACTAACTTTTCGAAAAGAAAGAAACGAAAAAGCGAGGCTTCTTGAAAAAGAAACCTCGCTAAAAGCATGGATTCAGGTAAGCTTTACAGGCTTGCCCCGAATCCTGAATTAGTGATAAATAATATTTGGCACAAGCCAGATATTATTTAGCAATCATGATGGATACTCTGTTCTTGTCATTCTCTGCGAATGGCTGAACACGAGCACCCTTTGACTCTTCTGTGATGCGCTCAGCAGGAATGCCATAGCGCTTCTCCAACATCCAGACAACGGCAGCAGCACGTTTGGCAGCGATGCGGTCGTTCACTCTGTCATTACCAGTACCCTTGTCAGCATAACCGGTAACAACCACCTTTGCCTCAGGATACTTCACCAGGAAGTCGATGACCTCGAGGATCTTCTGGTTCTCCTTGGCAGAAATCTTGTTAGAGTTGATGGTGAAGAAGATATCACGACGGATTTCCTCTACCTTCTTCTCTACTACAGGTGCTGGAGCAGGTGCTGGCTCCTCAACCTTCTGAACTGGTGCTGGAGCTGGTTCTGGTTCTACTGGCTTCTCCTTCTTGGTAGCACTCTTGCCCAGGTTGATGCGAAGACCAGCCAAAGCATTGAAATACCAGTCAGGATTACCTGCCTTCTTAGAGTTGTACTTGTCTGAAATGACATTGGCGTTACCCTCAAGCATCAGACTGACAGACTTGCTGACCTTGAACGCCAACTCAAGACCGGCACGACCGTAAGGGCGAACCTTGGTACCATCCCAGAGATACTCCAGGTTGTAGGCATTCATATTCTTCATGGTTGCAGCCAACTCATTCACTTCGTCGTTATCCCAGGCGATGTTAGCACCTGCACCAGCGAAGGCAGTAACGTTCAGCACACGGTTAGGGTTCCAACCGCAGAAGAGATTGCTGAGGTTGAACATGAAGTCAACACCAGGAGCCACATATTTATATTTATACTGAGCGTTATAAGGAGTCTCGCCCTTCTGAGCGCGGAATCCAGCCCAACCGCCCTTGCTCTGCCAACCGTTAGCCTGCAGACGCATGCCGAAGACAGGAGAGAACTGGTAGCCCAGACCCAACTGAACATTAGGAGAGAGCAGGTCACCGAACTTAGCCTCACCGAGTGTATACTGAGCACCACCCTGCAGATCCAGGAACCAATGCTTGTTGAAAGTATACTCATCACCGTTCTGGTCGGTGTAAGTAGCCTGTGCCATAGCCGATGTTGTGCCGAGGGCCAACAACGAAGCAGCGAATAATGATTTCATTGTATTCATAATCATGTTCTTTATTGATTAATAAATCGGGATATCTACCTTATTTATTCTTCTTTGGCTGGTGCTTTTTGGCGAACTCAACACCTTCCTCCAATTCCTTCACCTCTTCCTTGGTCATTGGAGCAGTCTCCAACTTCTTGTTAGGATCGTAAACTGCATTCATTACATGACCCTTCTTTGGAATCAGCTTGATGAGAACTGCCTTAACAGGTTCATCAGAAAGTTCACCGATGTAGTGAACCACTGCAGAGTCGCCAGCCATCACAAAGCCATTGTCAAATGTAGCCTGCTTGTAATCGAATGTAACCTGATGGTCATCGATGATAGTAAGAAGAGTAGAATCTGTCATCTGCTTGATACTGACATTAGTACTCTTAATCTCTTCGCTGCAGGCATTGAAAGAGAGAATGGCAATAAGACAGACAGTAATTATAGATAATAATTTCTTCATCTTATAAGTAAAAAATAAAGGGGGCGCTCAAAACTGAACGCCCCCAATGAATAGTATCTTATTTACATTGTGGAGCTTATCACTCCTAACTTGTAAATCGTTTCAAATTACTTCTTGATGTAGAATGGCAATACAATCTCCTTAGTGTTACCGAAGCAATCCTTAACAGTGAAGTGGATATTGCCTGCAGTTGTGCTAGGAGCTATAGTGCTTTCTGCACGCTGTGTAAGAACAATCTTAGAGCCATCAAACTCTGCAGAGAAGTGAGGATTAACCTGAGTATTGTTCTTGTCGGTTGTGTAAACCTTACCATACTTGCCATTTACAACTTCTACTACATTTGCATCGATAAGACCACCGAATGACTTGCCATCAGCAATCAAAGCACCTGCAGGAAGCAACTTCAAATCACTAATTTCAGTCTGGAGGTTAGCCAAATCCAAGTCAGCGCCACCGTCACCAGTAGCCTTCCATGTTACGACGTTCTTACCATCACCATCACCCTTAGTACCTGTCCAAGTAGACTTGAGGGCAGTCTTCACAGCAAGAGTCTTCATCCAAGAGCAGTAAACAATCTTCTCTGAAGATGCAGAAGCTACAGGATATTCATGTACTGGCTCGTAGTGCTTTGTTTCCTTGTTGTACTGCTTAGAAATGTTATAGTAAATATAGTTAGCAGCAATTGTACGCTCAGTCTTGTTATCTACCAAGTTATTCTTGCCATTTACTACACTCAATACGTAAGGAACATCAGCCTTAGCTGAAACAACATTCTTCTTCTCTGCATCGTATGTACCATTTGATACATTGAATGAGAACTTACCAGCTGTACTAGCCTCGAAGAGGTCAGCACCCTTCCAAGTGTTGTTGTTGTCGATAATCAAGAGGTTGTTCAACTTGAATGAACCGCCCTTGTTGTCAGAACCAACTGTATAGTCACCACCTTCTGGGATGATATATTCAGGAGTCTTGCTGTAACCATCACGATAGCAGAATGTAGGAGCTGCAGTAGGCATAACCTTTGTGAATGATGCTGTTACATTGCATGCCTCAGCTGTAGCACCAGAAATATTCTTTGTCAGTGTCATTGAAGCATTGTAGGTCTCACCGTCAACGAATGCCTGAGGATTGTTCAATACGAACTGGATGTACTTAACATCTTTGCCCAAAGAAATGTCATTCTTGTCCTTATCGAAGTACTTAACAGTAAAGTCTCCCCAAGATGGAGTCTCTCCAGCTACATCCTTCTCAGAAATCTTCCATGTTCTCGAACCATCGAAATCTACCTTACTGAAATCTGCGTCAATCAAGTTAGATACGAATTGTGTAGGAGTTGCCATATCAAGTTCTGCCTTAGCGTTTGCAAGAGGCATCTCTGTCTTAACGTCTCCAACTGCTACATAGAATGAACGTCCATCTGGGTCATACAAAGTACCATCATAGTTTACTGCATAAACACGGAAACCAATAACGTCGCCCTGTACATTTCCAAGATTTTCAATTCTAATTTTACCCTGGCTACCCTTAAACAACTCTGCAGGAACATATGCTCCACCATTCTTATGGTAACCTACTCCCTTATAAGTATAAGAGTTCCAAGCATTCAACTCAGATGGTGCAGATTCCTTTGCAAATGCCTCATCGAGAGTTACGTAGAAGCCCTTAACACCCTTCAGCTCAGTATTAGAGAAGTCAATAGTGATATCCTTACCCTTTTCTACAGCCAGGATGTTTTTCCACTGACGGCAATCTCTACTCTCATCATCCCAATCTGGACGGTTTACAGCATTAATCTTAGTTGCATCATCATTTTCTGTTACAACAGTTGTTGCAGCATTATTCTTCCATACCAATTCTGGAACATTACCTGTATAAGTGCGAGTCTCTGTATGGTAATAACGGTTGCGGATATTTGCTACAGAATTAGTGTTTACCTCGAAGTCCCAAGCGTGCTGTGCATCTGATGTACTCAAATCTACACCGAACTCTGAAGTTACACGACGTGTATTAGCATCCTCAGCCTTATCTGTTGTATTATAAGTATTCTTTACAGCAACAGAATAAAGGATAGAACGTGTTTGGCCATACTCATCTTTTGTAGCAGCTGCAGCCTCGAAATTTTCGCCCAAATCCTTAGCTTTGAACTTAACTACCCAAAGACCAGTATTTGCACCTTCAGCACGAGTATAACCCATAAGCAACTTATCGTATCTATGAACCTCTGTAACATCGATAAGGTCATTAAGTTCCTTGCCCTGAGAGTTCATCAAAGAAACATTGCTTGTAGTCAATACTGCATCAACTGGAGATACACGAATCAACAAGCTATCCTCACCTGCATAGTACTTACCTTCCTCAAACTTCAACTGTTCTGTGGCTACACCAGCCTGAGCAGGGAATACATTGTTCTTCTCTGCTGCCTGTACAAACTTCAAAGTTCTATTGAAACCAGAATAGTTTGGCACGGCGAAGTTATACAACTGAACGTCAGTTACCATAGTAGAGTACTGACCGATGATGTCCTTCAACTTGTTCTCGATGTTGTCAACACGTGTCTTCAAGCTTGTTGCATCTGGAGTATCCTGGTTAAGGAGAGACTCAATGCTGCTCAAGCGACCATCAAGAGCTGCAAGACCAGTCTTGTCGTTAGTCAACTGAGTATTGATAAGTTCGATAGCAGCCTTAACTGTGTTCTTTGCAGAGAAGCCCGTACCAAGAAGGTCATTGATATTATTGACAGCTGTCTCATTAGCATCAGCCTTAGCCTGTGCATTTGCAGCAGCAGTTGCAGCAGCAGTAGCAGCGTCAGCAGCCTCAAGTGCCTTCAAATAAGCCTTACCTTTCTCAGACTCAGCTTTATCAGCCTTAGCCAAAGCATTTTCTGCTGTTGTCTTTACAGCATCGAGTTTGGTGTTAATGTCTTTGATATCACCTTTCTTCAAAGCATCGATAGCTTCGTTAATTTTTGTCTGAGCATCAGCTGAAGTAATACAGTTCTCGAGTTTACCAAGAATCTCAACCTTAGCATCTCTGTCAGCTTTTTCCAACTTTTCGATTGCTGCATCAAGAGCAGTCTTGTCTGCCTTATTTGTCTCAAGAGCAGCAATAGCAGCCTCACGAAGTGTCTTCTCTGACTCGAGCTTAGCTTCAAAGTTTTTAGTCAAGTCATTCTTAACCTCTTCAATTGCAGCCATTGCATCAGTCTTAGCTTTGTCAGCAGCAAGCTTTGCAGCCTCTACATCTTTCTTCAACTGAGCGATGTCGCCAGTCTTGAGAGCCTCAATAGCATCATTGAGTGACTTCTTTGCTTCATCTACGTAAGAAACCTTAGCGTAGTCAGCCAAGATTTCCTTAACCTGATCAAGAGTAGCCTTGCTGTCAGCAGTAGCCTTAACCTCAGCCAACTTTGTCTCAAGAGAGCTGATGCCAGACTGATTAGAAGAAATCAAAGCCTGGAGCTCTGACACCTTCTGCTTTAGATCGTCAGCAGAAGCAAGCTTGTCGATCTGACCTTGCAAGTTGCTGATGTCATCATCATAATCCTTACAAGAAGTAAATGTACTCATGGATGCCACTGTAAGTGTACCCATAAGCAGCGCGCTTAAATACTTTCTTTTCATACGATAAAATTTAATTAAAAATATTAATTGTTAACTTTAAGTTCTATGCTTGTAATCTCTAATCTCC
>NZ_JBNPLT010000056.1:0-7702 GCF_050313615.1 Prevotella sp. SGI.167
TTGACTAGAATCTTGGCTTCTGCATCCTCATAGTCATGCTCCCAATCGGGCATTTTCCAAAGCTCATCAAAGAAGACAGGCCATTCATTTCTGTCTATCACCTCCTTCAGAGCCTCGTAATATTTGATTCGATAGCCACTGACGACAAATCGTTTCTTGCATTCTTCTATCAGCTATTCCTTATCACCTGACAGTTTCAATGCTTTCACCACTTTGTTCTCCCATTTTTTGGAGTAGGAGTGAAAGTCATCCTTGTTATCGTCTATCACCTCAACTGCCTTCTTATACTCGCCCCATTCAATGAGGCTGTCGATATAATGGTCACGGATATTCTCATCATCACGTTTCTCCCACATCAGTTTCTCTGCCTTTGCACGCTTACCATGCGCTGCCCAGTAATCCGCCTTTTGAATGTAATAGCGATAATGGAAGTACTTATCTTTCTTGTTTTTCAACCGCTTGCTGATATGAGCCAGATACGCCTTTTCATCATCACCGCAAAGTAGCGGCATCGCCTCATCCACAAACCACTCAAAGCGTATGAAATAGTTATCGCCTATTTCCTCGCATTGCTCAGCGATTTCTCCAAGCATACCCAAGCGAGAATCCTCCTCTATCTCATCGCTGTTGATCAACAAGTCCCTCACCATGTCTGTCGACTCGGTGACAAGATCCGTCAAGACCTTGTTTTCTTCCGCCCACACATCATATCTGGCAGGAGTATAAGCCAGATGGTCGTGCTTGAACTCTCTGCAAGTAAAGGTCATCACATATCCAGCAATCAAGGCAGCATCAATCAGATTCCCTTTCTTCTTCATGCTCTTGGCTTTCCTCAGCATTGCCCCCAAGTCTTGCTCTATCTTCCTCCAGTCCAATTGCGGTTGTCCGAATCGCACGCCCAACACACCAGCATGGGCAAAGCAAGCCTCCACCTGTTCCTTATAGTTGCCACGCTCTGGCTTCCAATACTTTTCCACTAAAGCGGTAGCAAAGTCCTCATGCGTAGCTGCATACTGCCACACAAAAGCTTTAATCTCCTTGCCCGATATTTTCGAGAGTACTTTATCTATCTTGTCTATTTGAGTGTTTGTGTTCATAATTTATTATTGGTTCAAAATATCAACAGTAAATTTTGCAAAACAACGATGCTTATTCTGCATATATCTTTGATTGAAAATATCCTCTTTCACTTCCTTTTTAGTCCGGTGTAGGCATTTAGCAATTTGTGCAATCTGACTCCTTGAATAGTTCTTTTTTAGTTTTTCCAATCGCAATGCTTCAATTTTATGATAATCATATCGCTCTTGTAAGTGGAAAAAATCAACATATCTGTCATAAGGGTATTTTGCAACAAAATAAATGAAATCCTTACGTGAACTTTTTGAATGTCCTAACTTAACTTTAATCCTTTTGTGTAAATCAAAAGCAAAGGACGAAGGACTAAGAAATTTCAGTTCATTAAGATTCACATATGGTAAGTCTTCACGTTTTATTCGCTCGTTACAAACAGGACATGAAGGAACGAAATTGAATAATGACAATGCTACAGGAGGACATTTTCCTTTTGGCAAAAAGTGGTCTATATCAAATTGGCTCTTAGCTATACTTTTGCTGTTTTCTGTATACACATTGATATAAGCCATATCGCAATAATGACATGTATAGATCTTTAGTTCATCAGCATGCCTCTTAAAAAATGCAGAAATTTTTGAATCGTATTTATTCGTATACTTGAAAATCTCATGTAAGTCATGTAAACTTTTAGATGTAAATCTCTTTTTGGAACAAACTCGAAGAAATGTCTCATAGAATAATACCAAGTCTTCGAAATCCATTGTCAACAAGTCTTCAACTGAATTATTCAATGCTCTTATGCATCCGTATTTGCGCTTCCAATTCTTCCATTTTGATTCAAGTCCGAGTCTTTTTTCCCCTCGTTTCGTAACTCTATCTGCTAAATCTGTAGAGAAAATGCTCTTATAGTCATCGACTAAATTGGCAAATTCTTTACTCCCCTTGGATGGATATTCAATTGCTTTCATTCTTTGTTGTCATAAAAATCCACTAACTCATCATACATTTCCCTAAGTTCCTTCTGAAGATACTCTTCACCAATGATACTGGTAACATAATCAAATTTGGATTTCTGCTTCTTGAATGCTTTATCCAGTTCCATATCTTCAATGTGCCATTCTTGCTTGTTTTCGTTTTCTCTTAGTGATTCTTGATACCTTCTATGCATGAAATAAAAGTCAACAACGTCATTGATACATGATTGAGCTATATCACCCATAGTCCCTTGCAAAAAGAATGATTCACTTAGCATGTCAACAATATTAGCTCCAAACGTTTGCCCACTTTGTTTTTCACTTTCTCCTTTTTGCAGACATAGGATGTTACTTCGCGGTATATCACTCAGCACAAATGGTGAATGAGTAACTAAAGTGATATTGATGTCATAAATATTTTCAAGAGGTACTGAGGTGATTGAACTCAGCAGAAGTTTCACAAATTTACGTTGTAAATCCGGATGATAATACAGTTCAACTTCATCCATAAGCATACATACGTGATGATATTTTAGAAATGACAAATGGTCTTTTTCTATGGAATCATCTTGTAGTGTTGAGTTTATGTTGACAAGATGATACAACACATTCCCTAATGTATAGGCAATTTGTCTTTCTCCTGAGCTTAATCCTGTAAATGGTATCAACCCAACAGACTTGGGGTTACTCTCAAATGCCTTCTTGTCTTCACGTTTTACAATCATCAATGTAACATCAGCGATAGGTGGAGGTAATAAGTCTTCCTTTTGAAATTTGAAATCTGTAGTAGGTTTATTACGTTTCTTTTCACTTTCGTAAAAGAACATACCTTCATTTGTTTTTATGAATGCATCTACCTCATTGGCAAGAACGACTCCCGTACGAATAGCATAATACTCTTCTGTGTCCAGAAATACCAAGAAAGCTAATTGTTGACGAAGTTTCTTCGTCCTATGTGTCTGATCATGGAGTAAATCGTGTATATAACGTTTTATCTTCTTTTCATCATATCTGTCACCAATTAGCCATTCCCAATCACTTTCGTATGGTTTATATGTTTGAATAATCTTCAATGTCTTGTATGCCACATAATCCCATGCCTGTCGTTTTAAATTTGGTAAGGTCTCAACATCTTCTTTAAGAATGAGCCGCATCTGTTTTGCCCAAAACTTACAAATCGGATTTACCATAGAAACAAATCTTTGTTTCAGGTATTCCGTCTCGTTTTTATTCATATTTGCAGAAAGAAGTTTGCCTAAATACAGTTCTTCGAATCCCTCATATTCATTTTCTTCCTTATATTTAAACGTGAAACCTACAACCTCATATGTATTATTGATGACTCGCAAAGGGAATTCTCGAATAGTCATTCCTTCTTCATTCGTATCCATGACCTCATAAAACGCAAGATTTACAAGATTATTCTTACCTAGCATATTTTCCTTGCTGGCATTGATATAGCCTTCTTCGCGCATGGGGTGAACAACAACAGGAGTTTGATAGCCATCATTCTTATGAAACACCCCTTTTAACCAAAAATAATCCTCATTCTTCAAATGTTCTATATCATCATACAACCTTTCTAATTTTGCAGCAGACGTTCTCTCACTATCATAATCTCGATAATTATAAGCATAGAGAGAATAATTGCTTACAATGGTGTAAAACCATTCACTTAGATAAGCATGTTTGCCTTTTTGGTATTTCAATGGTTCATCAACATCTCCCTCAGATTGTTCTTCAAGTATTTTGATGGTGTCACAATGGGTATTCTCGCCAATGGTTGATATAATGACATTTCTACCTTTTACAGTAAGTATTTTTACCTCATGATCCAAATAGACGGCAACCGAAGCATACACATAGTCTATGTAATGAAGATGCTGGGCACTCGAATAATTGAATGTTTCACCCAAAATGGCTGCCGAAAGATTGTTGAGAGTCCTCAATATCATATCTATGATGGTACTTTTGCCTGTACCATTTTGACCAACAATGGCACTTATACTCACTTTTACTCCATACTCTGGTGAGTACAGCAGGAATTCGGAATCAAAAGCATCCTCTCGTATTGCCACATTAAAACCATTCTCAACATCGCCTGATATAGAAAAGCCATCATTGATATACAGCCAATCTTCACGACCATACAGAGACTTTTGCATCATTTTGGCATGGTAAATAGCATTCTCATCATTAGGAGAATACAATTTTAGCCCAATCAATTTAAATCCACGAGAAGTCATTACTTCGTTGCCATCCATCATAGAAATAGATTTCATCCAAGGTCGTTCTATATTTATCATGTCAATATCTTTCATGAGTGATGTTTGTTATATTCTGCGTGCAAAACAAAATTGCACAAATATATGATGGCACATCTAACAAGTTGCGCCAACCTGATGGTATTGAGTTCCAATTCTTGCTTCGATATGGTCAACTGGTATTCTGTACGAGACATAGGCTCTTCCTTAATAATTATCGACTTATGCTCCATATAATTGCGTAACATTTTCAAGTCCTTTGTTTGTTCATCAACAACATACCAATCCGTTTTCATTCCATAAACATCCAACTTGATGTTATACAAGCCTAATAAAGGCATGTTCTGCGAATGTTCCAGGATTTCTTGTCGAATATCTCCATTCTTGCAATTCCATATTTTGGCAAAGTCTACCTCATAGGATTTTAATTTAACATCAAGATAATTGGATAAGAACATGGCTATCTTATCGAATATGGAATAAAAGTTCTTATATGCCATTTTTAACAGCTCTATATTCATACTATTTTTATCCTCATTTATAATACTATAGAGGAGCTTCCGAGTACTGATAAAACTGCCTTTTATTTCTTCAAAGGTGCTTTCATAAAGAGCTTTTTTCTCAGATGTGTCAACTATAACAGGAAGTTTTACATTATCATGTAATGACAGCATAGAATCAGGTTCAACATCATTAAAACGATTGATTCTCAGATAATGTTGACATATCCATTTTTCGTATTCACCATCTTGTATATTGTCATAATCAATTAATGGTGCATCAAAAGAAGGAGAGGACCATGAACAAATCTGTCTGAAATAAGGTGAATGACCATCAAAAAATTGTTGGTACTTTCTTATTATCTGCTGAGCCTTTCTTACAATGAAAGGTTCTTCTTCTGGCCAAAATGCATGCATATTAGCATAGGAAAAACCTTGATTTCTCTCCACCTCCTGTGTATTGGTAGAATCCAATAAAGCCATTCTGTAGTATTGTTGAGCTTCACAGAATCTTCCTAGATGATCATAAGCATTAGCTAAACACAAATAAGCACGGCATGATGCTCTGAAAGCATTAAGATACAATGCTGCCCATTCTTCTCTTTTTACACGAGTAATCAAATATTGTACATTATGGTAGTAGCTTACTTCCTTATAGACATATTCATTGGTATAGTACGCCTTACAGAAATCCAACTCTCGGCTTTTCAGAATTCCATAAGCATCTCCAAGAACACAATACCCTATCAACTGATTAAACAGATTTTCTTTTGCCCAGTCTGTTTGTTCAATCTTCGACAATTCAGCCATGAATGTTTCTCTGTCAACGGCTTTCTTATTAAATAAATCAACCAATAGAGCAAATTTGTTTATCTGTTCTGTTCGTTCTGTTATTTCTGATTGTTCTATGGAATATTTCATAATGAATACTTATAAAAAACATAATAAAGGAGACGGCGAACCGCCTCCCCGGTGTCAAACATGAGTTTGAATCACCTGTTTGATGTACTACACAATCGACATGACATCTTGACCAGCGTTGAACACGTCAACATGACCAATTGGAACACCGAAGTACAACTTGATTGCAATACTTGACAAGTCCAAAATTGCGATTATACACTTGGCAGACTCCTCCAAACTCTGCCCTTTCACTTTCTCGATGAGTCGGGCAACTTTATGCCCGACCTAAATAAAATTACTCTTTTTCATTTTTATCAAAAATTAATGTGAATATTAAATTTAGCCGTCCCTTCGACAGAAACCTTATGACCATTCAACCCTTCCACCCAACCTCTTGCTACATCATAAGGTAATATTATCATAAAAGGGCTACTAGGCTCCATCCCACAAAAGTAGTTCTTTATAAAGAGAGGAGAGGGGAACCGTTCGCCCGTAAATCTATTATTTCTTATTCTTTACCCTCCAGAAGAAGTGCCAAGTTCTGAAGATAGGTGATAGTATCAGTGACTCTGTACAGATTGTAGTGATTGCATGTTACCGAGACACCGCTATCACCAGCTACTAGCTTTTATTTACTTGATGAGTATCAAATCAAAGTACATTAGACGAGTCTTTAATGGCTTATCAGAAACAATACCTCTATAAGTTTTTTCCTGCTCTTCTGTGCTGAACATAAAATCAAAACCATTCTTCTTATAAAAAGCTACAGGCACATCTTCATTATAGGCATCAACTACTAAATAACGACATCCCGTTTTATTATATGGCTCAACAAACCAGGACTTAATAAAGTCCATTACTTCTGTCCCGATATGAAGATGCTGAAATTTTGTTGAAATTCCCAATCTTCCTATAAGTACAGCAGGATATATCAAATCCTGTTTTATATGAGGAACATGCTTTCCAACCTTTTTCTTTCTCGCATTAGGCAAGTACTTCGTGAAAATACTGGCATTTGAGACCGTAAAGGCACATACGATATCAGCCTTTGATTCCTCAAGATAATAGCAGTAAGATTTACCAAACAAGTTTTCGGCATAAGACACAGCATCATTATGGAAGAATCCATCCAAGTCTTCATTGCCACATGAAAATGAAATAGATTCTTCCAAAATTTCTTTTGTCAATGGTGAAAACACCGTTTTATCTGCTAAAAATCCCATAATACTAACTTAAAATTTTGCTTTTGCCAAAATAGCCTTCATCTCAGCACGTTGCTTTGAGAAATCTATGCTACCACGCTTCTTCAAGGTTTCTTCAGCTTTTTCTCTGAAAGCTAAAGCCTCATCACCTGTCAGCATTGGGATACCACTAATTGCTAATGCCATAATCTTATCTCCTATTATTTAGTTTATATAACTTGCCGCCAAAGTTACGCTTTTTTCCCGAAACCACCAAGAAAATCACAAGAAATCTGCAATTTATCAGCAAACCAGCCTTAAAATCAGTAATCTATAACCCCATTATAGCAAGCCCATTCCATACTATCTCCAACTTTCCCCAGGCGGTCCCATCCCGCATAACATGGCGCAGGGCTTTGATGCCCCGCCAATCTTAGAGCGAAGCGGTTCTGAGCACCGGAGGGCGGTTACATCCTTTCCCTTAATGGTTAAGGGAAAGGCTTGGTTTAGGATTAAGGACCCTCCCGCTGGGGTTTCTGTCCCCTACAAGGGGAACCGAAAGGGTCGTAAAGACTATTGAAGACAGGAGGGTCTATTTACAATACATCCCCTCATAATACTTCTGATACTCCCCAGGAGTAACATGATCCATCCATTCCTGGTTCTCGAGATACCATTTCACGGTCTCTTCGTTTTTTTCCTCAAACAAGAGTTATGGCTCCCAACCGAGTTTCTTCTGCAACCTTCTAGAGTCGAGGCGTAACGCATATCGTATCCCTATCTGTCTGTGACATGAGTAATGAATT
>NZ_JBNPLT010000057.1:0-7093 GCF_050313615.1 Prevotella sp. SGI.167
TATCAATTCCCTCACTTGCGAAACTTGAATAAAGAGCCCACTGCAAAATAAATGAGGTTTTATTTTGCAGTGTCTTTTTTTTGGCGTAACTTTGCACCCGCAAAAACAAAATACAGAAAAATATTGAGATGAAGAAGATAGTAATCGGAATAGACGTAGGCATTTCTACGACCAAGATAGTAGGTATCGACGCCAGCGGCATGGTAATCAGCCCTATCCGCATCAAGGCTACCGACCCCATCACATCGCTCTACGGAGCCTTCGGAAAATACCTGCACGACAACAGGATTACCCTCGACGAGGTGGAACACGTGATGCTGACCGGTGTGGGAGCAGCCTACATCGAAGAGCGCATCTACGGTCTGCCCACATCGAAGAGTGAGGAATTCGTTGCCGACGGACTGGGAGCCCGATACGAGAGCAAGCTCGACCGCATGATCGTGGTGAGCATGGGCACGGGCACATCGCTCGTGAAATGCGACGGCAACGACATCAAGCACATCGGAGGTATCGGCATCGGAGGCGGCACCCTGGCGGGTCTGAGCCGCATCATGCTGAAGACCGACGACATCAAGCAGATAGTGAACCTGGCCAAGGACGGTGACATCTCGAAGATCAACCTCCTGATAGGCGACATCAGCGCCAAGCCTCTGCCGGGTCTTCCGATGACCGCCACGGCTTCGCTCTTCAGCAATGCCAAGGCGAATGCATCGCGCGAGGACATCGCCATGGGACTCATCGGCATGGTATTGCAGAGCATCGGTTCTGCCACCATCCTCTCGTCCCTGGAATCGGGCATCAAGGACTTCGTGATGATAGGCAATCTCACCCTCCTGCCCCAGTGCCGCGAGGTATTCCCAGCCATGGAAAAGCTCTACGGCGTGAGATTCAGAATACCGAAATACTCGGAGTTCTGTACCGCCATCGGTGCTGCCCTCGACTACAAAAGGGGGCAGAAGGAGGAATAGTCTGCCCCGGCAGAAAAAGCACAAGAAACAAGAAAAAAGCACCCACAGAAAGCACAGCGCCACAACGGCCTGATATATAACCATTTAAACGTTTTGGGAAACAAAATTTTGTAAAGGTTTTCCAAAACGTTTTGTTATTTCCCTGATTTTCAGCGACTTAATATTTTTTAACCATAAAAAAGTTACCCAAAAGCTTGCCGTTTCAGAAATTATTTGTATCTTTGCAATGTCGAAAATGGTTACACTGTAATCTATTCGTGACATAAGAACTTAGTATTAAGCAATTTAATCATTAATCGTAAAAGTAATAGTATAATGATTCAAACAGTAGTAAAGCGCGACGGACGCATCGTTGGATTCAACGAACAAAAGATAATGGCTGCAATCCGTAAAGCCATGTTGCATACCGATAAGGGTGAAGATATCGCCCTCATCGAGCAGATTACCGACCACATCTCTTATCGTGGCAAGAGCCAGATGAGCGTGGAGGCCATCCAGGACGCCATCGAGCTGGAACTCATGAAGAGTGCCCGCAAGGATGTTGCCCAGAAGTATATCGCATACCGCAACCAGCGCAACATCGCCCGCAAGGCGAAGACACGCGACGTGTTCATGAGCATCGTCAATGCCAAGAACAACGACATCACCCGCGAGAATGCCAACATGAACGCTGACACTCCTGCCGGAATGATGATGAAGTTCGCATCGGAGACCACCAAGCCTTTCGTTGACGACTACCTGCTCTCAGAAGAGTCGCGCGACGCAGTTACGCACAACTATCTCCACATCCACGACAAGGACTACTATCCAACCAAGAGCCTCACCTGCGTGCAGCATCCGCTGGACATCATCCTGCACCACGGATTCACGGCAGGCCACGGTTCAAGCCGTCCTGCCAAGCGCATAGAGACAGCAGCCGTACTGGCCTGCATCTCGCTGGAAACCTGCCAGAACGAAATGCACGGCGGACAGGCTATCCCTGCCTTCGACTTCTACCTGGCTCCATACGTACGCATGTCGTATCAGGAAGAGGTGAAGAACCTGGAGAAGCTGACAGGCGAAGACCTGAAGGACCTCTACGACGCTCCTATCGACGACTACGAGGAGAAGCCGCTGGAAGGACTGCAGGGCAAGGCACGCCTGGAGCAGCACGCCATCAACAAGACCGTGAACCGCGTGCATCAGGCTATGGAGGCTTTCATCCACAACATGAACACCATCCACTCACGTGGCGGTAACCAGGTGGTATTCTCAAGCATCAACTATGGTACGGATACCAGTGCCGAGGGGCGCTGCATCATGCGCGAAATCCTGCTCAGCACCTACGATGGCGTGGGCAACGGCGAGACTGCCATCTTCCCTATCCAGATATGGAAGAAGAAGAGAGGCGTCAACTATCTGCCTGAGGACAGAAACTACGACCTCTACCAGCTTGCATGCAAGGTGACAGCACGCCGTTTCTTCCCTAACTTCCTGAACCTGGATGCCACATTCAACCAGAACGAGAAGTGGAGAGCTGACGACCCTGAGCGCTACAAGTGGGAGATAGCAACCATGGGATGCCGCACCCGCGTATTCGAAGACCGCTGGGGCGAGAAGACCAGCATCGCACGAGGCAACCTGAGCTTCTCTACCATCAACATCGTGAAGCTCGCCATCGAATGCATGGGCATCGAGAACAAGCAGCAGCGCATCGACATGTTCTTTGCCAAGCTCGACAACCTGCTGGATATCACTGCCAAGCAGCTGGACGAGCGATTCCAGTTCCAGAAGACTGCCATGGCAAAGCAGTTCCCACTGCTGATGAAATATCTCTGGGTGGGCGCTGAAAAGCTGGAGCCTACTGACACCATCGAAAGCGTCATCAACCACGGAACTCTGGGCATCGGATTCATCGGACTGGCTGAGTGCCTCAAGGCGCTCATCGGCAAGCACCACGGCGAGAGCGAGGAAGCTCAGGAGCTGGGTCTGAAGATCGTGACCTACATGCGCGACCGTGCCAACGAATTCAGCGAGAAATATCACCACAACTACTCCGTGCTGGCTACCCCAGCCGAGGGCTTGAGCGGCAAGTTTACCAAGAAGGACCGCAAGGAGTTTGGCGTCATCCCAGGCATTACAGACCGCGACTACTATACCAACTCCAACCACGTGCCTGTATACTACAAGTGTACAGCGCTGCAGAAGGCAAAGATCGAGGCTCCTTACCACGACCTGACCCGTGGCGGCCACATCTTCTATGTAGAGATTGACGGCGACGCTACCCACAACCCAGCAGTCATCGCCAGCGTGGTAGACATGATGGACAAGTACAACATGGGCTACGGTTCCGTGAACCACAACCGCAACCGCTGTCTCGACTGCGGCTACGAGAATGCCGATGCCAACCTGGAGGTTTGTCCAAAGTGCGGCAGCCACCACATCGACAAGCTGCAGCGCATCACCGGCTACCTGGTAGGTACCACCGACCGCTGGAACAGTGGCAAGCTGGCTGAGCTCCACGACCGTGTTACCCATATTGGAGGTTCAAAGTAAGCTATGATCAGCGTATTGAGCGTAGTACATGATACGATGGTAGATGGTCCGGGCTTCCGCACATCCATATATTGTGCCGGCTGCCCGAACCACTGTCCGGAGTGTCATAATCCCCAGTCATGGGACATCAACCATGGCACGATGACGTCTACCGAGGAGCTGATGAAGGAAATCATGGACGATCCCTTCGCCAACGTCACCTTCTCGGGCGGCGACCCGATGTTTCAGGCAGAGGGTTTTGCCGAACTGGCACGAGCCATCCGCCAGCAGAGCGACAAGACCATCTGGTGCTTCACGGGCTTTCTCTTCGAGAACCTGGTGAAGAATCCGGCTCAGCTTGAACTCCTGAAGCTGATAGACGTACTGGTAGACGGTCCTTACCAGAAGGACAAGCGCGATACCGACCTCTTCTTCCGGGGCAGCAGCAACCAGCGCATCATCAATGTAAAGAAATCCCTGCAGGAAGGCAAGGTAGTAGAAATACATCTCACAAAAGAAAATCCGAATCCCGTGCTCTGATTCCCAAAAGCACGAGATTCGGATTCTTTTTTTATTCCTTGATTTTCTCCGCCAGCATCTTCCACTCTTCTTCCGAGAGATACGACTTGAGTTCCCTGACCAGTTGCCGGATATAGTCGCGGTCCCAGTCCTCTTCATGGCAGAAGTGATCCTCATAGAAGAGCAGGTCTACATCTATCAGAATCTCCCCACGCCTGCTGCGGGCAACGGTGCGCCCACATCTCCGCTCCACATCCCGGAACGCCTGCAGCACACGGTCCTCAACCACATGGACATACGTCGCCCCAACCGTATTGAGAAACGGTTTGGAATGAGGCATGCCGATGGGTTTGGTCCACATGTCAGGGCTGAACCTGATGTCTTCAAAGGCATTCTCCAGCTGACGTTTGGCCATAGCCACATGATTCTTCTGATTCTCGTTGGAACCCACTGCAAAGATGATCAGTATTTTCTTCTTGAAATTAAGCATTTTCTCTTCATTTTTGCTGCCGGGAGCTACGAAAGAACAGTTCCCCGAATTGCCGAAGGCAGCCAATTAATATAATTCTTATGCAAAGATAGTGAAAATACTTAAATAAATGATGGTTTTATTGCTTTTTTTATTATTTTTGCACTATGAATCGAATAAAAACATATTTTCTGGCCTTTTTGCTATCAACCTGCGCACTCTCTTCGGGAGCACAGATGAAATGGAATCAGACCTACCAGACATACATCAACCAGTATAAGGACCTGGCCATCGAACAGATGCTACGTTACCGCATACCTGCCAGCATCACCCTAGCACAGGGACTCTTTGAGAGTGCTGCCGGAAGGAGCGACCTCGTGAGGCAGGGCAACAACCACTTCGGCATCAAATGCCACGACTGGACCGGTCCTACACAGTATCATGACGACGATGCCCGGGGCGAATGCTTCAGAGTATACCGTGACGCAAGAGACAGCTATGAAGACCATAGCAAGTTTCTTGCAAGACAGCCACGCTATTCCCGCCTGTTCCAGCTCTCGCTGACCGACTACAAGGGTTGGGCAAGAGGACTGAAGGCCTGCGGCTATGCCACCAATCCGCAGTATGCCAACAAGCTGATACAGATTATCGAGCTCTACAAGCTCTTCGACTACGACAAGGCAAAGCGCTACGACCGCTTCATGGCAAGCCACAGCGGCACCGACCAGCCTATCAACGGTCAGGGGCTGCTCCACCCTATCCACCTGTTCAACGACAACTACTATCTCTATGCCCGCGAGGGAGATACCTTCAAGGCACTGAGCAAGGAAGTGGGCATCAGCTGGAGAAAACTGGCCAGATACAACGAGCGCGACAAGCACGACGTGCTGAAGAAGGGCGACATCGTCTATCTGAAGAAGAAGCGCAAGAAGGCGCCTAAGCAGTACAAGCGACGTCCTCACGTGGTTCAGCCGGGAGAAAGCATGTACACCATCTCGCAGAAGTATGGCATGCGCATGAAGTATCTCTACAAGAAGAACCATCTCCCTGCCGACTACAAGCTCAGAATAGGCGACAGGCTGAGAGTTAGATAGGGATTAGTGATTCGGTCACTTGGTGATTCGGTGATTTCATGGCGCCTGCCGGAAATGTGAACGAAATGTGAATGTGAATGTGAATTTCAAATGAAAAGACAATGAAGAAAATGATATTATCCCTCGCCACCATGGCGATGCTGCTGGCGCCCAGCACAATACAGGCGCAGAACTTTGACGATTATTTCGTAGACAAGACGCTGCGAGTAGACTATACCTTTGCCGGCAACAAGAAGACACAGATGATTGCCGTAGACCAGCTGAACGTGATGCCACGATGGTATGGCAAGCACCAGCGACTGGCAGAACTGCCTGTAGAGGGCAACGGACAGATTACCGTCCGCGACCATCGCACGGGCAAGGTCATCTACCGCAACTCCTTCTCTACCCTCTTCCAGGAATGGCTCTCCTACCCGGAATCAGAGAAGAACACCCAGAGCTTCGAAAACGTATTCCTCGTGCCGATGCCAAAGGATACGGTAAACATCACCGTAGACCTGCGCAACAACCGACGCGAGGTGATGACATCGCTCACCCATCAGGTGGCTCCGACGGACATCCTCATCCATCAGATGGGCAACCAGCCTACTCCTTACGAAACCCTGCAGCAGGCTGCCGATACCACCAAGTGTATCCACATCGCCTACGTGGCTGAGGGCTATACCGAGGCAGAAATGCCTGTCTTCCTGAAGGATGCCAAGGAGGCTACGGACGCCATCTTCGCCCATGAGCCGTTCAAGAGCATGAGAGACCGCTTCAACATCGTTGCCGTGAAGTCACCATCCCAGGAGAGTGGACCTAGCATCCCTTCCAAGGGCATCTGGCACAAGACGGCACTCAGCTCCCATTTCGACACCTTCTACAGCGACCGGTACCTGACCACCCTGCATCTGAAGGACCTGCACAACTGGCTGGCTGGTACACCATACGAGCACATCATCGTCCTCGTGAATTCAGACAAATACGGTGGCGGCGGCATCCTCAACTCCTACAACCTCACCACCTGCCACCAGCAGTGGTTCAAGCCGGTAGTGGTACACGAGTTCGGACATTCATTTGCCGGTCTTGCCGATGAGTATGCCTACGAGTCAGAGCAGATTCCGATGTATCCACACGATGTGGAACCATGGGAGAAGAACATCACCACCCTTGCCGACTTCCACGGAAAATGGGAGAACATGATCAAGAAGGGCACCAAGGTTCCTACTCCATTGTCAAAGAACGAGAAGGTGGCAAAGACCAAGGTGGGCGTCTTCGAGGGTGCCGGATACAGTCCTAAGGGCGTATACCGTGGCGTTCAGGACTGCCGCATGCGCATCAACGAGACTCCAGAGTTCTGCTCCGTTTGCCAGGATGCATTGAAGCAGATCATCGATTTCTATACGAAGTAGTATGAGCGGTTTCTGCTTTTTGCAGTTATCGGATTTTGCATGAAGCAGATGAGCAGTTTCTGCTTTTTGCAGTTCATCGGATTTTGCATGAAGCAGATGAGCGGATTCTGCACGAAGCAGATCATCGATTTCTGCATG
>NZ_JBNPLT010000058.1:0-6829 GCF_050313615.1 Prevotella sp. SGI.167
GTTTGCAGAAAACGGTTATTACTTTGTAATATGCTGATTTATATGACAAAACATAGTTTTCCATACCGAAAAACATAGAGATGCGCCCCATAAAACATAGAGTTAGGATTTTTAACTAAGTTTCAAATCGTAAGCTGCTGAAAATCGCTCCTTATCACATGCCAAATTTTGGTAGATACCGAAAAACTTCGTATCTTTGCACCGGCAATCGAGGAAACGCCTTATGTGCCTTCAAACGGTTATCTATGATGACCCAGGCGGGGGATAAATGATGACAGGCGCCAGTCATCATTTTCCCTTCAGCGAACGCCTGATACGGGAGAAACTGTACAGAAGGGAAGCCGCACAGAGAAAAAGACCCAACAGCCAATAGCACCATGAATCTACCTCAGATAACCATACTACACAACCCAACAAGAACAGATTCAATACATGAACCAACAGATGCTGGACCGACGGAAAACTCAGGCGATAGGCATAATGGATGCGGCAGAAGACATAAACTCCTATCGACTCTACGGCGTAGGCTACAACAATGCCCGCTCCCAAACCGTCCAGTCCGTGAAGCAGATAGCCGATGATTTCGCAGACGATGAGCAACACCACGCAACAGCTCTCCTGCACCAGGAACACACGAGCCTCGCCCCTGGACAGCGGAATGTACTCCAGAGGCATGTAGAATGCCTTGAACAGCAAGCCAGCAGCTGCAATCTGAGTCATCCCCACCACACCCAGAAACTCCCAGTTGTAGAGCAGCGGAATGACAATAGGCAGCAGCAGGATGATGGCGCTGATGATGGGCCCCATCAGCAGAAGATTCATCTCCAACTGACGGTTGACGATCAGATTGCGGTTTTCTGCCTCTGATGTTGCGCTTCCTTCTCCCCTTACGGCAGAAAGACGAGGATAATAATCGGTCTCCATCACCGAGAAAACCATGCCGCCATAGACCAGCACCAGGGTAATGCCTGAATTGAAAAGTCCTACCTCAGCCAGGTTGCCCTGGTGGTTGAGAAAGGCTCTGACCAGAAACTCAGCCCCGCTGCTCATCATCCCAGCCAGCACAAAGGAGAGTCCGAGACGGATCATCGGGAAAGCCTTGAGCAGCTGGATTCGGGAAAGGCACAGGCGGAAGGGATGCTCCTTTCGCGAAAACGAAAAGGCGAGGAGCCACTGAGCCAGTGCCAGCAAAAAGAGAACAGCAAGAATGCCGCTCTCGCCAAAGAAGCCGTAAACGGGTACGGAAACGAGCAGGGAAAGGAGAGACAGGGCAAATGCCTGCGCAGCCAGCGACTTCAGCTTGCCCAAACCCTTGAGGATAGCCGTTTCGCCACCGGCAAGAATCGTGAAGAAAATGGTAGGAGCCAGCAGCACGAAATGGTAGGTATGATTGCCCCAGGAAAAGGTGAAGAGATTGAGGAGAGGACCGAGAAGGGCGCAGACCAGCGCACCCAGAAGGGCAGAAAGCAGACTGAGCGTGCGGACTTGAGAAATCGCCTGCTCTACCCCATTCCGGGCTTCAGCCTCGGAAACCACCCTGACGCCACTGGTAGGAATGCCGAGATTAGTGGCGGAGGTAAGAAAACCGGAAGTTGCATTGAAAAGAGACAGCAATCCCATGCCGGATGGTCCCAGGAACATGGCGGTAAACTTATTCCTCACAATACCCACGAGCATGTTGAGTCCCTGTACGCCTCCCAGCAATCCGGTATATTTCAGTATATGAGAGTAGCTGTTCTTTTCAGCCTCCATCTCATGATTGGTTTCCTTTGTCTTTTCCATATTATCTAAACGGAATTCTCGGCGGTTTATTGCAGGTATTTGCAGGAATAAAAACAACCAAAAAAGGCCGACACCCTTTAAAAAAGAGTAATCGACCTTATACTTTTCAATCTTCAAAGAAGATTCATTCAGAAGATTAAGCCTCAGCTGGAGCCTCCTCAGAAGCCTCCTCAGCAGCCTTAGCAGCTTCTGCCTCTGCCTTAGCAGCAGCCTCAGCAGCCTTCTTCTCAGCTACCTTCTTAGCGATTGCCTCGTTCATCTTCTTCTCAGCCTCGAGCTCCTTAGCAGCAGCTTCCTTCTTAGCCTTAGCATCGCCCTCACGAACAGCAGTATTCTTAGCGTCCTTACCGTTCTTCCAAGCGTCGAAACGCTTCTGAGCCTCAGCATCGTCGAATGCGCCCTTCTTAACGCCACCCTTGAGGTGCTTCATCAAGTAAACGCCCTCGCCCTTGAGGATGTTGCGAACTGTGTCTGTTGGCTGTGCACCTGTCTCTACCCAGTAGAGAGCGCGCTCGAAATTCAAATCTACAGTAGCAGGATTGGTGTTAGGATTGAATGTACCAATCTTCTCAGTAAATTTACCATCACGTGGTGCTCTAACGTCAGCGATTACGATGCTGTAGAAAGCATAGTTCTTACGACCGCCGCGCTGCAATCTGATCTTTGTTGCCATTTTTAAAACTTAATTTTAATTTAATTAATATATATGAGGTTTGAATTTTATGCTGCCATCTCGTGACAGCGGGTGCAAAGGTACAACTTTTATTTGGTACCCACAAATTTTATCCTATTTTTATAGGCTTTTTTAGCATTTCTTTTAAGAATCAGCCCCTTATCGGATGCGATCTGCCGCTTTTACCAGCTTTTCGTCGTCATTGACGCCCTTATAGGCCATTGCCAGAAGGATGATGCTGACGATAGGCAGGCAGGCTGCAAACTCGATGTTCACCTTGCCCTCTACCTCAGGAACCGGAATGATGCCGAAGAGAATCAGGGCATAGTCGAGAACCCAGAGCGCATTGAGCAGCATGGCATTCTTGCAGATTGACATCTGGACCTTGCGATTCTTATAAAGGAATATCGTTACCAACGATAGTATCGCTGTTACGCTGAGCAGGACAAACAACGGGATGCAGGTGGTAGAGATAGCGAGACCGCCATCACCCATCACCACTCCCAGATTGTAAATCAGACTGTCGACACCCATTCCCTTCGGCTCAACGCTGCCTACTGGCAGGAACAGGCAGAGCGCACATACGATGACTGCCAAAAGCAGAAACAGAGTCTGTTTGCGCTGTATCATATCTTTTCTTTCCCTTTATTACAACTCATTGACTGTAGTAGCAGGACGATACTCTTTAGAAGGGTCGCGCCAGAAGATGCTGTTCTCGATAAACTCCTGAGTAGCTATCAATGTTGGCTTTGGCAACTTCTCGTAGTAGCGAGAGATTTCAATCTGCTCACGGTTCTCGAATACCTCCTCCAAAGAATCGTTGTAAGAAGCAAACTCCTGGAGCTTCTTGCTCAGGTCCTGCTTGATTTCAACCGAAATCTGGTTGGCACGCTTAGCAATGATAGCTACGCTTTCATAAATGTTTTGAGTTTCATCACAGAGGTCCATGATGTTACGAGTAACTGTGTTTACTGGTGCATTTGATTTCTTGTAATCCATAATTATAGTACTATTATTATTCTTTTTTACGATTATTACCTTATCATATATATGCGCTCTAGTTCTCGGCAAGCTTTTCGAGCGAATCCTCAGGATGAGCCTTCTCATACTCCTTGCATTTCTCGATATACTTCTCGGCAAGCGAGCGCTCCTTTGAATCAGGATATTCATTGATGAAGCCGTAGCACTCATCCTCAGCGTCCTGATAACGCTCCAGCTGCTTGCTCTCCACACTCATCTTGGCAAGTTCGTACTTGCTCTTCATTACGAGCGAAGCAAACTCCTCACGACGGTTACTGTAAGGATAGTCCTTCAGGGCATTCTGCGCTGTGACGATGCAAGCCTCATAGTTGTTGCCGCCGTTGGTGCAGTTGCCGAAGTAGGTTCCCAAATCGAAGTAGAGACGGGCGCTCTTGTATTCCTTCTCCACGAGCAAATCCTGCAGGGCATAGAGACGGCTGGTGGCCTGAGACTTGAGATGAGCATCAGGGAAGATGTCGAGATACTCCTGGAAGGCAGCGATGGCAGTCATCGTAGTGCTCTGGTCCAATCGAGGCTCCGGAGCATTCTGGAAGAGACTCTCGCCCACGTAATACTTGGCATTCTCAGCGTAGCGACCCTTCGGATAGGAAGAGAAATACTTCTTGAAGTATTCGGATGCGGTCTCGTAATCCTTCATACCGAACTCAGCCATGGCAAGCATGTAGAGACATTCCTCGCCCTCGGTAGAACCCTTCTTCATGGTAACGACTTCCTGCAGGAGAGGTACGGCACGGGAATACTTGCCCTGAGCATAACACTGCTTGGCATACTCGTACTTCAATGTATAATCACCCGATTTGGTGATCTGGTTATATTCGTTCACACAGCTGGTCATCAGCAGTGCTACGCATGTTGCGATAAGAGTCAATTTCTTCATAATTCTCATTTTGAGATGCAAAGTTACTCATAATTTACTTATTATCAAAAGAAAAAATACATTTTTTCGCAAAATATTAATCTTTATAACGATTAATGGCGATTTTTTTGTATTTTTGCACCTAAATTCAGTGATTATGGACTTTAAAATTACATCAGAATACAAACCGACGGGCGACCAGCCACAGGCTATCCGACAGCTTACCGAAGGCATAGAGCAGGGTGAGCCGGCGCAGGTACTGCTGGGCGTTACCGGTTCGGGAAAGACCTTTACGGTTGCCAATGTCATCGCAAACATCGGCAAGCCTACCCTTATCCTGAGCCACAACAAGACGCTCGCCGCACAGCTCTATCAGGAGATGAAGGGATTCTTCCCTGAGAACGCCGTAGAATACTACGTATCCTACTACGACTACTATCAGCCGGAAGCCTACCTGCCAACCACCGATACATACATCGAGAAAGACCTCGCCATCAACGACGAGATAGACAAGCTGCGACTGGGAGCCGTCTCTGCCCTACTCTCCGGAAGGAAAGACGTCATCGTAGTTTCATCCGTATCATGCATCTACGGTATGGGCGGACCTGTGGCGATGCAGGAAAACATCATCAAAATCAAGAAGGGACAGACGCTGGACCGCAACGAATTCCTGCGCAAGCTGGTGGATGCCCTCTACGTAAGAAACGACATCGAACTGCAACGCGGCAACTTCCGTGTGAAGGGAGAAACCGTGGACATCTTCATGGCTTACAGCGACAACGTGCTGAGAGTAACCTGGTGGGACGATGAGATAGACAGCATCGAGGAGGTAGATTCGATGACCTATCACCGTCTGGCTTCGTTCGAAACCTACGAGATTTATCCGGCTAACCTCTTCGTAACCACGAAGGAACAGCAGGAAAGTGCCATCCGCATGATTCAAGACGATATGGTGAAGCAGGAGGAGTTCTTCAAGAGTATAGGCGACGGAATCAAGGCGCAGCGCATCAAGGAGCGTGTGGAATACGACATGGAGATGATCAAGGAGCTGGGTCACTGTTCGGGAATAGAGAACTATTCGAGATATTTCGACGGCAGAAAGGCGGGCGAACGGCCATACTGTCTGCTGGATTTCTTCCCGAAAGACTTCCTGCTGGTGGTGGACGAGAGCCACGTGAGCATTCCGCAGATTGGCGCCATGTATGGTGGCGACAGGGCGAGAAAGAAGAATCTCGTGGAATATGGTTTCCGATTGCCTGCCGCCTTCGACAACCGTCCGCTGACGTTCGAGGAGTTCCACAGTCTGATTCATCAGGCTATCTACGTCAGTGCCACCCCTGCCGATTATGAATTGAGAGAGGCTGAGGGCGTAGTGGTAGAACAGCTCATCCGTCCTACGGGCTTGCTGGATCCGGAGATTGAAGTGCGCCCGAGCGAGAACCAGATAGATGACCTGCTGGATGAAATCCTGACCCGCACGCACCGCAATGAGCGAGTGCTCATCACTACACTTACCAAGCGCATGGCAGAGGAACTGACGGAATTCCTGCTGAACCATGAAGTGAAGGCAGCATATATCCATAGTGATGTAGCTACGCTGGACCGAGTAAAGATTATGAACGATTTGCGAGCTGGCGTTTATGATGTACTGGTGGGTGTGAACCTGCTCCGTGAGGGCCTCGACCTTCCTGAAGTTTCGCTTGTAGCCATCCTGGATGCTGATAAAGAGGGTTTCCTGCGCAGTCACCGTTCGTTGACGCAGACTGCGGGTCGTGCTGCAAGAAACGTGAACGGCAAGGTAATCATGTATGCAGATAATATTACAGATAGCATGCAGAAGACCATTGACGAAACCGCCCGCCGAAGAAGCATCCAGCTGCAGTACAATGCCGACCACGGCATTACGCCGAAGCAGATTCAAAAGGCGATTACATCTGCCCTGCCAACCAGCAAGGAGGAGGCAGAAAATGGATTGGGAAGTGGTTATGGAAGCGGTTCCGGAAAAGCTTCTGGAGCAGGTTCTGGTATCAATTCTGCATCATTCCGCACTATTCAGGGAGCTGATGGATCGAAACAGCGAGTTTACATCGAACCTGACAGCACCACGATGGTTGCCGACCCTATCGTCCGCAGCATGAGCAGGGAGGAATTGGAGAAGAGCATCGCCAATACCACCGCCCTGATGAAGCAGGCAGCCAAGGACCTCGACTTCATGCAAGCCGCACAATATCGCGACGAAATCATCCGATTGCAAAAGGAATTGGAAGAAAAAGGATAGAAGCAGCACGCCCTGAAAGGGCAAAAGCTTTACTAAACACCTGGTTTTAAAGCTTTTGTCCTTACAGGGCGTGTGACACAACTTACTTTTGCCCTTTACCTTTTCCTTCGGCCGGTGACCGTTGGGTAGCGATAGCATTGTTACCCTGCATGATAGCAGTTGTCTCCATCTAGTTGCCGACTCCGCAAATCTCCTTGAT
>NZ_JBNPLT010000059.1:0-6429 GCF_050313615.1 Prevotella sp. SGI.167
TGGAATTGAAATGCGTTCCCGGTCCAATTATCATCAATAACATAAGGTTCTAATCGTACCTTTATGGAATTGAAATTCCGGTGCAGGATTTTTAGCTTTCCAGGCATTACGTTCTAATCGTACCTTTATGGAATTGAAATATAAAAAATCTCACCCATGTTCTTTGCTATCTCTCGTTCTAATCGTACCTTTATGGAATTGAAATGAAGGCTCGCAGTGCCCCGGCTTAGGTCGGGGCTTGTTCTAATCGTACCTTTATGGAATTGAAATCTCTTTGCACTCTCAATTCTTTGGTCAGACTCTGGGTTCTAATCGTACCTTTATGGAATTGAAATTGAAGACCCATTATGTTTGAACGATTTGCCATTATGTTCTAATCGTACCTTTATGGAATTGAAATATGTTTATGAAAAGGCTATGGAAGTTTTTTTAGCAGGGTTCTAATCGTACCTTTATGGAATTGAAATATGGGTGGGTATGGCGCAAGCTTCGCAAAATGGGTGTTCTAATCGTACCTTTATGGAATTGAAATTGCCTACTTTCTCCAATGGCTCTTCAACGAAGCGCGTTCTAATCGTACCTTTATGGAATTGAAATCTGCATGAAGAACCGCACACACTAGATGATGGAGGCGGTTCTAATCGTACCTTTATGGAATTGAAATGGATGCGCAGGATGCCAAGAACGGTAAGCGAGACTGTTCTAATCGTACCTTTATGGAATTGAAATGCCTGGATTGACGAACGAAGACATCGCAGACAGAGTTCTAATCGTACCTTTATGGAATTGAAATGTGGTACCCCGTTTTGCGTTTATGCTGCCTTGTTAGGGTTCTAATCGTACCTTTATGGAATTGAAATGTCTGCCGGACGGGGTAGGGGAAGGCGCTCAGGCTTGTTCTAATCGTACCTTTATGGAATTGAAATATGAGCAGCAGCCAGCAAGCGAAGCAGATGCCGAAAGTTCTAATCGTACCTTTATGGAATTGAAATCCTCATTCTGGAATTATTAATTTTAAAAATAATAGAGTTCTAATCGTACCTTTATGGAATTGAAATTCCGCAGTTTCTACACCATGAGCAGCGAGACCACAGGTTCTAATCGTACCTTTATGGAATTGAAATTTCTTAGGATCAAGCCCGGCAAACTGCGGCAAAAGTTCTAATCGTACCTTTATGGAATTGAAATTCGGATGAGTAAAAGCTATAATCCAGGTACCCGCGTTCTAATCGTACCTTTATGGAATTGAAATGCAATATGCCTTCCACATTGCCGAGGACGGGCGAGTTCTAATCGTACCTTTATGGAATTGAAATAAAGTCTTCTTGCAAAAGAAATGCTAAACGTTCCGGGGTTCTAATCGTACCTTTATGGAATTGAAATGGATTAACTTCCTGTACAAAACAAGGAAGAAGCTCAGTTCTAATCGTACCTTTATGGAATTGAAATAATGATATTTGAGATATTCATTAAGCGCTTCATTGGTTCTAATCGTACCTTTATGGAATTGAAATAAAAAACTAATAACTTTGCAGACGTGTTAAGTAAGGTTCTAATCGTACCTTTATGGAATTGAAATACAATAAAGTAACATAAAGAAGTGATTATAAACGGGTTCTAATCGTACCTTTATGGAATTGAAATTAAACCTTCACCGTCATATTTCATAGATTTGTGCTGTTCTAATCGTACCTTTATGGAATTGAAATGGTCATCGCCGAGAACTTCCCACAGGCTGAAGCGGTTCTAATCGTACCTTTATGGAATTGAAATCAGAGCGCAGCAGACGAGCCGGAAGCGGACGAAGGTTCTAATCGTACCTTTATGGAATTGAAATGCTGCTGTTTGCTGGTCGATCGGTGGCGAGGTGGTGTTCTAATCGTACCTTTATGGAATTGAAATTCATCACCTCTTGTAAACCACATATCGGTAGGAAGTTCTAATCGTACCTTTATGGAATTGAAATAGCGGACTGAAAAGGGCAAGGTGCGGGAAGGGCTTGTTCTAATCGTACCTTTATGGAATTGAAATGGGCTTATACGTGCGACTTGGAAGATGTGTTCTCCAGTTCTAATCGTACCTTTATGGAATTGAAATTCAGTCCAGAAAATTTCGGCTGATGCACTCCAAGGTTCTAATCGTACCTTTATGGAATTGAAATAATGGGAAGACATTACTTCAAGATTGCGAAGAATACGTTCTAATCGTACCTTTATGGAATTGAAATTGGTGACTACGCAGTCAGCTGGAAGTGTAGAGAGGAGTTCTAATCGTACCTTTATGGAATTGAAATGGCGATCCTTGGCGTAACCTGCATAGAAGAGGACGTGTTCTAATCGTACCTTTATGGAATTGAAATAACAATATGAAATTCTTCGAAATAAAAGAGAATGGGGGTTCTAATCGTACCTTTATGGAATTGAAATTCATTGGATAATACTTATGCTGAAATTACAGTAAGTTCTAATCGTACCTTTATGGAATTGAAATAAATGAAACATTGCGAACTATTATTCAAAGTATTGGTAGTTCTAATCGTACCTTTATGGAATTGAAATAGGGCAGTTGGCTGGAGCGTGAGGAGGAGAAGCTTGAGTTCTAATCGTACCTTTATGGAATTGAAATCATACTTATGCACGCTGCCCTCTGCTGCGCGTCTGTTCTAATCGTACCTTTATGGAATTGAAATTTGAGCATAACGAGAGTCGGTGACCTCCATTTTCGTTCTAATCGTACCTTTATGGAATTGAAATTCCCTTCTCCTCGTTAACCGATGGTCTGCCGTATGGTTCTAATCGTACCTTTATGGAATTGAAATACTCTGTTCGGTAAACTGCAGGAGTTGAACTTTTGTTGTTCTAATCGTACCTTTATGGAATTGAAATTCGTTAGAGTATTTTATATGTAGGTACGTTGTTTGTTCTAATCGTACCTTTATGGAATTGAAATCAAACGATTTTGTTCAAAAGCAGACGGATTGCAAGGTTCTAATCGTACCTTTATGGAATTGAAATCTAGATGCAGCCTCCTTCCGTTCCTGAGAAGGAGTGGTTCTAATCGTACCTTTATGGAATTGAAATACAATAGGTTTAAATTGATGAGGTATAAATTCAGTATTGTTCTAATCGTACCTTTATGGAATTGAAATCGTAATACTGGTCTGCTCTTTGATGTTGCTGGTCAGTTCTAATCGTACCTTTATGGAATTGAAATTTTGGGCAGATGGGTCATTATAAGCATTTTGACGATTCGTTCTAATCGTACCTTTATGGAATTGAAATTGATGATTGGAAATCTACTTTTATTGGTGGTTGTTCGTTCTAATCGTACCTTTATGGAATTGAAATTCTGCTTAGCCTTATTATCATACTTGAGGGCATTTAGTTCTAATCGTACCTTTATGGAATTGAAATTCGGTTCGCGAAGTGGAGGCAATAAAGGAACTTAAGTTCTAATCGTACCTTTATGGAATTGAAATAATATTGAATCTATATTATAAGCTTCAGGTTTGTGTTCTAATCGTACCTTTATGGAATTGAAATTCACGTCCTCTGTATGCTCTGCTACGTGAACATAGAGTTCTAATCGTACCTTTATGGAATTGAAATGGCATCGAAACCCTTCTGAAAGAAACGCAGGTAAAAGTTCTAATCGTACCTTTATGGAATTGAAATATTATAGAACATTTTAATTTTTTAGAGTTATGGCAAGTTCTAATCGTACCTTTATGGAATTGAAATGGTGTAAAGGGTCAAAAACCCCTCAGCACTCAACGTTCTAATCGTACCTTTATGGAATTGAAATATGGTAGAGAAGAGCAGCACGGCTACACCTACCAGTTCTAATCGTACCTTTATGGAATTGAAATTCATTGGCCAAATCGCCCCCGTCATCTGTCATCAAGTTCTAATCGTACCTTTATGGAATTGAAATAAGGCAGAGGTACTCATTTCTTGTATCGAATCATAAGTTCTAATCGTACCTTTATGGAATTGAAATTCGATTATCCTCACTCTTGGCGGTGGGGATATTCGTTCTAATCGTACCTTTATGGAATTGAAATTCGTCTCTATGGGTAACTATAAAGATAGCTACTTCGAGTTCTAATCGTACCTTTATGGAATTGAAATATACGCTGTGAAGGAATGTATTAAGAAGAAATAATAAGTTCTAATCGTACCTTTATGGAATTGAAATGAAAAAGACGAGCCGCAGAAACTACAGATTGCATGGTGTTCTAATCGTACCTTTATGGAATTGAAATTCAAGCGTTTATAAAACTCCTTCTTCTCCTCGCCTGTTCTAATCGTACCTTTATGGAATTGAAATTAGTTATTCCTCCTCTTCTTCTTCATTTGAAACTGACGTTCTAATCGTACCTTTATGGAATTGAAATGCGCATGTTCCTCATGGAATGCCTCTGTGGAGCACGTTCTAATCGTACCTTTATGGAATTGAAATAACGGCTGATGCTTTTTCATCTCAGCCCAGCACTCTTGGTTCTAATCGTACCTTTATGGAATTGAAATGAGAGCACGGGCGCGCGGTCCTTTCTGAACTATATGTTCTAATCGTACCTTTATGGAATTGAAATGGAGCCAAATCAGATTGATGAGCACACCCACATAAGTTCTAATCGTACCTTTATGGAATTGAAATTGTGTTCCTGGTCCATACAATAACGGCGCCACAATACAGGTTCTAATCGTACCTTTATGGAATTGAAATGCAGCCACAGGGAAGCGCATCGGGGCTGTCGGTCATGTTCTAATCGTACCTTTATGGAATTGAAATGGCACACTCCGGCAGGGTGGAGAGGGTCGGCAGGGGTTCTAATCGTACCTTTATGGAATTGAAATGTGCTACAGTTGCGTATGAAATTCAGAGTAAACTGGAGTTCTAATCGTACCTTTATGGAATTGAAATGTGAGTACTATGTATATGATGAGCTTGGAAAATCTGGTTCTAATCGTACCTTTATGGAATTGAAATTTAATTCCATGTCAGAAAGACAGAAGAAAGAATGGGGTTCTAATCGTACCTTTATGGAATTGAAATGGTGCTGCTCCACGCTTGCCGGTCTGCCGGACGGGTTCTAATCGTACCTTTATGGAATTGAAATACATCTTCGCCAGTTCCTCGCCTCTTCTGCTCCGGTTCTAATCGTACCTTTATGGAATTGAAATAAAAATGATTTTGACTTTGCCATAATAATAATGATCGTTCTAATCGTACCTTTATGGAATTGAAATAGAAGCGGACGAGGTGGACGCCCGTCCCTCTCCCGTTCTAATCGTACCTTTATGGAATTGAAATCTAGATGCCAGGTCTACCCACTAGACGCAGCCTCCTGTTCTAATCGTACCTTTATGGAATTGAAATCGATGAAATGTTAGCAGCAGCCAACCGCGCAAAGGTTCTAATCGTACCTTTATGGAATTGAAATCTAGACGCATCCTCCTTCCGTTCCTGAGAAGGAGGTTCTAATCGTACCTTTATGGAATTGAAATGGCGAACGGGCCATCTTGCGCTTCAGCGTATTCTCGTTCTAATCGTACCTTTATGGAATTGAAATCTAGATGCCAGGTGTACCCACTAGACGCAGCCTCGTTCTAATCGTACCTTTATGGAATTGAAATTATTATATATAGAGAAAATAAAACGGTTCAGCCTGTTCTAATCGTACCTTTATGGAATTGAAATCCGTGAGGAACTCGGTATCTAGACCGATAATCTGAAGTTCTAATCGTACCTTTATGGAATTGAAATGGTCTATCTCATAGCACCCCAGGAAGTCCTTCAGGTTCTAATCGTACCTTTATGGAATTGAAATACATAAGGAGACTGGCAAAGCATGGGCAGATCTGAGTTCTAATCGTACCTTTATGGAATTGAAATGACGAGGAGAACCGCATCTTATCAGGGCAGTGGATAGTTCTAATCGTACCTTTATGGAATTGAAATAATAAAATGCACTTTAATTGCATATTTAGGTGCATTGTTCTAATCGTACCTTTATGGAATTGAAATAATAAAATGCACTTTAATTGCATATTTAGGTGCAGTTCTAATCGTACCTTTATGGAATTGAAATATAAGTACCTTTATAAAGTGCAAGATTGTTAGAAGTTCTAATCGTACCTTTATGGAATTGAAATGGTCGAAAGGCTCCTCGTTTGGCTCGGATGCATCCCGTTCTAATCGTACCTTTATGGAATTGAAATTGAAGAGTTTCCAACAGCGTTACTTACAGCCGCAAGTTCTAATCGTACCTTTATGGAATTGAAATATGACTATGGTACACGAAATCATGCATGGAATGAAAGTTCTAATCGTACCTTTATGGAATTGAAATTCGTCTACCATTAATGGTTACGACAAATCTTTTGGTTCTAATCGTACCTTTATGGAATTGAAATTGATCATGAC
>NZ_JBNPLT010000060.1:0-6386 GCF_050313615.1 Prevotella sp. SGI.167
TGTTGAAGGTATTTCTGATAAATTAGTGATAGACAATTTTCTAAAAAAGCAAAAGAAGAGTGATATTAGTGTCTATAATATTGACTGTATTGATTATAGTGAGGTCTTTGCAGGAATGTCGCCAGAAGATATTAAGGTTTTGAAGGAGAGTAATAAAGAGAAAGTTGCATATTTGGCATTAAAAGTGGAAAATGAAGTCGAAAATTGCCATTTCCTTGGAATTATAGATAGGGATCTGGATTTTGTGAATAACCACGTTATGTCTGGGAAATATCTCTCCTATACTGATTATAATTCAATGGAAATGTATCTATTCTCTTATGATAATATTGATGCTCTTCTTAAAAATTCCTTTAGAATTACAACTAATGTAAACGTAGATAATTTTATGAAATCGATAGGATATGTATGTAGAGTCTTGTTTTATATTAGAGCTTATTTAGAAAGTTCAAATGGTTCTATAGTTGATTTTAAAAAGAATTTATCATACGATAGAACAGATAATACGTGTTCATTGGACATTGAAAAATATATCAACAAAATAGCTCAAGCAAATAGAATGGTTTGTAGCTTTGATGGTCTGTACAAAGAGATTCAAGAAAAGTTAGCAAAATCGGTAGATGATATACGATTAGAGATTAAAGGACACGATTTTATAAAAGTTTTATATTTCTCCATTTGTAAGCATAAAAAAGTGAGTATGGATGAGAGCGAATTGGCAAATACATTTTGGGTATATTTGGATGACAGAGTATTGGCTAATGAGCCTCTATTTCAAAGAATATGTAATTTATAGAAAAATATTATATGTATAGACATTTTTTTAAAAGACTGATAGATTCTATCCTTGCCATTTGTGGCTTGATAGTATTCTGTATTCCTATGGTGATAATCGCCATTTGTATTAAGTTGGATTCTAAAGGTCCTGTCTTGTTTAAGCAGGTGCGATTAGGTAAGGGAATGAAGCCAATAACCGTGTTTAAGTTCCGTACCATGTGTAATCATGCCTATGAAATGGGCGGTATCGCTACGAGTGCTTCCGATTCGCGTATCACCAAGGTAGGTGCTTTCTTGCGTCGTACCAGTCTTGATGAGTTGCCGCAGATGTTTAACATCTTAAATGGTACCATGGCTATTATCGGTCCACGTCCTATCTTGGACTGGGAATGGGAAGAATATAGCGATAATAAAAGATTTGCTCGTCGATATGATGCCCTTCCTGGTATGTTCTGCACTGTTGATGTGTGGAATCGAGCAGCTTTAAGAGAGGATCAATTTGAAATGGATGCGACTTATGTAGATAAGTTGTCGTTAGGGCTTGATGTGAAGACATTTTTCGGTGTCATTGCACCCGTTGTTACTGGCGCTCATGTATATCGTGATGAAAGATAATTTTAAATAGAAAAATTATGTATGCACTTTATCAATTAAAATCATTGGAGAGTCAATTTGGTTCTCCTATGTACCTCTTCAGAGAAGAGGATTTTGTGAATAACTATAAGGAGTTTGTTGCTTGCTTCAATAAACACTATTCTAAGTACCAGTTGTCTTATAGTTACAAGACTAACTATACTCCGTATATCTGTAAGTTGGTAAAATCTCTTGGCGGCTATGCCGAGGTTGTTTCTGACATGGAATGTGGGGTGGCTTTAGCTGTAGGTTATGAGCCTGAGCATATTGTTTATAATGGTCCTTTCAAGGGAGAACTTGGTGAAAAGTGTCTTCTTAAAGGTGGTTTGGTAAACGTTGATAATCTTGAGGAATTAAAGGGCGTATGCAAGCTAGCCAATGAGCATCAAGATAAGAAGATAGAGATTGGTATCCGTGTGAATATTAATATCGGACAGTCATTTATCTCACGCTTCGGTATTGATATGGATAGTGACGATCTTCAGAAAGCTTTTGATATGGTTTCAGAGGTAGGAAACCTGGAGGTCGTAGGTCTTCATTGTCATGTAGGTCAGTCACGCACTGTTGAAGCTTGGTCAAATCGTGCGAAAATTATGCTGGGCTTAGCTGATAAATATTTCCCAAATAAGGCTCCAAAGTATATCGACATGGGTAGTGGTATGTTTGCAAGAATGGAAGAATCACTTGCAAAGCAGTTTGGGGACAACATTCCTACATTTGAAGATTATGCTGCTGCAGTGGCGGTTCCTTTTGCAGAACATTATAAGCATTTGAGTCAAGAGGATAAGCCTATGCTGTTAACAGAACCTGGTACAACAGTAATCAATAGTTATATTGATTTCATAGGTAAGGTGAGAAGCATTAAACATATCAAGGGGCGTGATTTCGTTGTCTTAAATTGCAGCAAGGATAATCTTGGCGATATCTGTAAGATGAAGAAGATGCCTTTGCAAATTGTTCACGTTAACGAAGAGCAGGAAATCTTGAAGGATGCTGAGTTTACAGGTTATACTTGTTTGGAACATGATGTGATGTATCCAGACTACAATGGTTCATTGGGTGTCGGAGACTATGTAATCTTCGGTAACGTAGGTGGATATAGCAATGTGTCTAAACCACCTTTTATCTTCTGGAACAGTCCGATGATTGCAAAGAAAGCTGATGGTAGTCTTTCGGTAATGAAGAAGGGTGAAACTTTTGAAGATATTTTTGCAACTTATATTATCTAAGTCAGTTATGAAGGATTTAACAGTTATGTTGTCTGCCTGTGGTGCTCAATTTGCCCCTGGTATGGTCAATTGTTTGAAAGATAACGGTGAAAGAAACATTCGGGTTATCGGTATCGACATGCATTATGACAAGACTTTGGAAAGCCTGTATGATGCGATTTATGAGGTTCCAAGAGCCACTGATGAACATTATATTGATCGTATTCTTGAAATCTGCAGATTGGAAAAGGTTGATGTGGTATTGCCTTTTATGTCAGCAGAGTTGCTTCCTCTTCTTGACAGAATCGAGGATTTTAATCAAGCGGGCGTAAAGGTTGCTGTAGGTGACCGCCATTCTATTGAAATAACAACCAATAAGTATAGCTTCTATACTTTCTTAAAGGAGCAAGGATTAAAGGTTCCTAAATTCGCATTGGTTAGCAAGGCGTCTGAATTGAAGGAAGCCTGTGAAGCTGTAGGCTACCCTAATCATCCTGTATGTGTAAAGGCTACGGAATTGAGTGGTAGTAGAGGTATCAGAATGATAGACCCATCAAAATCCAGTTTTGATATTCTCTTTGGGGAGAAGCCTAATTCATTCTTTACTACTTTTGAGGATTTGCAGGCAACCTTGAATGAGCACCCAACGATGCCGGAAATGATGGCAATGGAGTATCTTCCAGGTGAAGAGGGATCGGTAGATCTGATAGCTGATCATGGTGAAATTGTCTATATGGCTTATCGTGAAAGTAATGTAAACCTTGCCAGCATTCCTCAAGAGGCTACTTTGTCTTATAATGAAGAGGCATATCAAATAGCAAGAGACGTTGTCAAAAGTTTAGGTCTGCATGGAAGTGCAGATCTGGATTTCAAATATGACAAGGATGGTCATCCTGTATTGATGGAGATTAATCCTCGTATAGCTGCAACTATGCAGATATTTAAGGAGGGCGGTTTGAATCTTCCTTATCTCCGTATCAAACAGCTTCTTGGCGAGGAACTTCCTTCTATTGAAGTTAAATATGGAGTTAAAATGAAAAGACGTTATTTAGAAATGTTTGCCTGCTAATGAAAAAGATATTGATTACCGGTGCCAACAGTTATGTTGGTACCAGCGTAGAGAAATGGTTGTTGAAGACTCCAGGAGAGTTTGAGGTAGATACAGTGGATACTATGAATGAGGCTTGGAAGAAGGCTGATTTCACGAAGTATGATGCTGTATTCCACGTAGCTGGTATTGCACATGTGGATCCAAAGCCGGAGATGGCTCCTTTATATTATAAGGTGAACCGTGATTTGACGGTAGAGATTGCCAAGTGGGCTAAGGATGCTGGTGTGAAGCAATTCGTGTTTATGAGCAGCGAGATTGTTTATCATGTTAGTAGATCGCTGAAGCCTCATATTATGACACTTGATACCAAGCCAAATCCAAATGACTTCTATGGTGATTCCAAGCTTCAGGCTGAAAATGGATTGAACGAACTGGCATGTGATACCTTTAAGGTTGCCAACCTTCGGCCGCCTATGATTTATGGCCCAAAATGTAAGGGTAACTTCTTGCGTCTGGGATGGCTTGCAACGAAGGTTCCTGTATTCCCATGTTGGCACAATAAGCGTAGTATGCTTTATGTATATAATCTCGCTGAGTTTGTGAAGCAGATTATCAACCGTGAACTCTCTGGTACTTTCTATCCTCAGAATCGTGAGTTGAGTGATACCGTGGAGATTGTCCGCTTCTTTGCCAAGAAGTATCATCATAAGGTATGGATTAGCACATTGTTTAATCCTGCAGTGTTGATAGGTTCTTGGTTCTTGCCTCAGGTTCCTAAGATGTTTGCTGATTCTTATTATGAGCCAAGTATGACCAAATATGATTTCGATTATCAGGTGTTCAGTCTGGAGGAGTCAATGAAGGACCTGGAAGTAACTGAGGATAATAGAAAAATGAAGTAGATGCCATATCTCTAGGTTATGGATATAGATATATTCGAAAAATACTCTTCTCTCTTTGATCCCGGTATTCCTGATTATATCTTTTTCCTTTCTTTTTGGGCAATGAGCCTGATTATTGCAATCCTGCTCATCGCAAAAAAGGGAATTGATATCAAGAGAATGGTGATGGGAACGTTGCTCGTGGAGTGCATCTTTATCATTTATTGCTCTACGGTGATATATCGGGAGACCTTCCCGGAACCTCAATACAACTTCATGCCATTCTGGAGCTATCAGGCTATCAAGGATGGCGATGACATGTATATCGTAGAGAACTTTCTCAATGTCATCTTGTTTATACCCGTAGGTTTCCTGGCTTGTGGGTTCAGAAGGATGAACAGATGGTGGAGGGTGGCTCTCCTGGGATGTCTCATCTCCTGTTCCATAGAGGGTTTGCAGCTTTGGTTGCAAAGAGGACTCTGCGAACTGGATGATGTGTTCCATAATACCTTGGGTGCTATCGTGGGATATGGACTCTATCGGGTAATGGCTTCTGTATTGAGATGGAGTATGAAGAATAATAACAATAAACAAAACTAAGAAAAATATGAAATACTTATTAGTTGTAGCTCATCCTGATGATGAGGTGTTGGGTGCTGGTGCATCTATGTGGAAATGGTCGCATGAAGGCGACGAGGTAGAAGTGGCTATCATGTGTACTGAGGCGAAGGCAAGAGCTTTCCGCCCTTCTGATGCTGAGTTGGAGGGTGATACCAATGAGAGTACTGCCTTCCTGGGTGTGAAGAAGAAGTATGAGGCTACTTTCCCTAATATCGAGATGAATATGGTTCCTCACTTGAAACTGGTACAGTTTATCGAGAGTGCCATCCGTGAGAGTGAACCTGACATCGTGATTACGCATCATCCTGCCGATACCAACAATGACCACCTGATGACTTCCATGGCATGTCAGGAGGCTGTTCGCCTCTTCCAGCGCCAGCCAACCGTAAAGCCATTGAAGGAGTTCTGGTATATGGAGGTTCCTAGCTGTACAGAGTGGGCTATCAACGATGCCATGAATCTCTTCCGTCCTAACTGCTATGTTGAGGTTGGCAAAGAGGGTGCTGAGGCGAAATGCAAGGCATTGGCGATGTATAGAGGTGTAATGCGTCCGTATCCACATCCAAGAAGCAATGAGTATCTCATGGGCTTGGCTGCCGTAAGAGGTAGCCAGTGGGGATGCAACTATGCTGAGGCTTTTCAGGTAGTGTTGAGAAGATATTAGAAGATTTTGTTTCTTTTAGGAAATATGCTGGAAATAAACAAGGATTTCTTGGATTCTCTTTTTGCCAAGGCAAAGGAGAATCCTCGCTTGCGCCAGAACTATGATCTTCGTACAAGTGTTGAGGATCAAAGCCAGAGAATGCTCAATGCTCTGCTGCCTGGTACGGAAGTGGCGATACATCGTCATCCCAATTCATCAGAGAGTGTCATCTGCCTTTGTGGTAGAATGGATGAAGTGATATACGAGGAGGTGGTATCGTATCTACAGGATGGTGAGGATACCATAAGAAAGGTCTCTTATCAAGAGATTGAGAGAATTCATCTTAATCCCGTAGAAGGAGTTTATGCCTGTCAGGTTCCAAAAGGGGCATGGCATACGGTTGAGGTATATGAACCTAGCGTTATCTTTGAGACAAAAGATGGGGCTTATGGGAAGGATGGGAGCGAAATTCTTCGAACCACCTAGTTCCCCCTTCCAAGGAGGACTCCACATCTCTCACCAAGCCTCTCTCTTGCCCGAAGAGAGAGGATGTAACCGCCCTCAGTGCTGCT
>NZ_JBNPLT010000061.1:0-5676 GCF_050313615.1 Prevotella sp. SGI.167
GAGAATTTCCTTAGCCATGATTACTCAGATTCTAGATTTTTTATAATCTGCAGGAATTTCTAATGCTAGACAGAAAAAGACAGATGATACCTTGCATTATCTTAAGAAATATCAGAAAAGAGGGTGAGTCATAAGTTCATGACGCACCCTCTTTGTCTTTTGATGAAACATAATCATCTTTAAAGAATTCTTGACTACTTACAAGTTTTCATTATCAGTTCTGCAATCTTTCTAAATGTTTGTCCTGCCATACCTCCTCCGGAAACCGGAATCTCCGGTCTTTTATAGCTGACAAATACCGTGTATTTCGGTTTCTCTACGGGGAAGTAACCACAGAAGTCAGCATAGATGCCATCATCCGTATGGATAGTTCCAGAGGTACCAGCCACATTGACCATTTTTGATTCTGCCTTCTTGCCCAAGCCATTTGTAACATAGAACCTAAAAGCCTTCTTCATTGATTCGATATTCTTCTTTTCTGCAATCATAGAGTCAACCACGATAGCAGAACTATCCTGCGATTTCAGACTAACCATTTTACCTCCATTGGCGATGGCATTGAAGAAGCTCACAAAATTGACTGGCTTTATATGGTGGAAACCCAAAGCATACAAGGGCCAGGAACCTTTGAAAGTAGAATCCTTCTCTAATCCCATTTGCTCCAGCTTTTGCAAGAAGACATCTTTATCTTGATAAGCTACATCTACAGCCTTGTCAATGGCAATACTGGAATTGTATGCTAATCCTTGCAGAAGAGTCAATTCCCCATATCCACCCTTTCTCCAATTATGGTCATAGATGGTATCCTGCCCAACAACATCAATACCGGCATAAGTATCAAACATATCGTCCAGCGATACATTTCCTGTTTCAAGAGCAGCAAGCAGGGATGCACTTCTGAAAAGAAATGTTTCGCGAGCCTTGGAAAATAAGGTGGTATCTGAAACAAGTTTCCCATTATTCTCCTTCAACCCTACCATCGCCCTGAGATTACCAGTCGATGTCTCCACCACAATTGCCATACCTTCCGTAGCGCCATACTCTCCCATTCCCTGTTTGAGCAAACTGTCAACAGAATTCTGCAACTGAAGATTGACTGTACTTACAGGAACCTGTTTATTAGAACAAGCTGCAAATCCCATCACGATAAGCAACACGAATGCTGCAAAAAATACTTTCTTCATCATATCACCTTTATATTATTGTCACTACTATTTCCTTTATTTGTTACAACTTCAGATGTCCTGGTCATATTATTAAGGGAAACCGATGTTCTCTTATTAAGACTATTCTGAATGGTTTAAAAAGAATGCATCCAATACTTCCTTAAACACATCATCAGGACTCACTTTATTGAAGAGACGCATAGAAGTTTTGAGCTTCAGCACGTCAATTCCGCTTCCCATGATATATTTGATGTCCTTATCCTTGTGGAGCAAGAGCGCCTTACAGCATTCACGGAGTCTATCACCCAGAATTTCATGTTCAACATAGGCTCTGGCTTCACCCTCGCCATCCAAGCCATAATATTTTGAATTGTAACTATGTCCGAGTCCCTTCTGTTGCGGGAAGATATACCATATCCAATGGCTTTGTTTTCTACCTCCTTTCAGTTCACTTAAAGCCTGGGTATAGGCAACCTCCTGTGCATCCAGAAAACGCGAGAGATCATAGTGTGGCTGCTGAGCCTTTAGATATCCGATAATGTCGGAAGGTGTAGAATCGGACGCTAAGCTTTCGCCAGCGACAATTTTCTCATGATCAATTCGTTTGGGGCATTTACCGGGAACGAATAAAGCACTCAAAGACTTCACAAAAGTGACACCTAATTTAAAAACATTCATCCTCGTTTTAACGTTTTATCTAATTCTACAGCAGTTCCGTTCGCAAATGAATAGGGAGCAATAACCTTACCTTATTTGGAAGTAGAAGATACGGGAACATACACCCCGTAATTCTGACAAACTTCTTTTTGAGAAATACACCAAGAATAATCATTCTCCTCATCCGAAGGGCAGATAGTCATATTTACGAAATTGCTAATTCTCAACTGTAGATACTTGAAATCATGTGCCGACAATATATCGTTAGCACATTCGGTAAAATACGATTCATCTAGCTTTAACTCTTTGGCTCCATTCCAATGAATCTTGACAAGATACTCCTCGCCCGGCATCAATTGAGCTTTACTTCCAAACACAAGTTTCTGTGTTTGCATATCTAGCAAATGTACATAATCCCATACTTCTGCATAAGGGATAACATTTCCCATTTCGAGATAATATTGACCGAACTCATTTCTCTTACGCACTTTCTTATAATCAAATCGAAAATATACACGATCCTCTATCTCTACTAGGTGCCCAGAGATATTTTTTACACCAATATGATATGTAACGCCAAAATCGTTTATCATATAACCATCCAATCTAAATTGCAAGCCATTGGCTACAAAACCATTAAACCATTCTTTTTCCATAATTTTATTCATTATTGATTACTATTTCATTTATATATACACTGCCATTAAACATCAAATGAAGCGATGCCTAACCACCGCTTCACCTTATATGGCGACACCACATACATAATCCCCAAACCAACACCAGCCAAAACGACCAGGCTGCCTAAGGAAACCAAAGTATATTTTAATTCTTTCTTCATTACATTTTATCTTTTAGTTGTTTTCAAGGGACAAAGGTAATGAATTTATTTGAAACGGCATAGAAAACAAGGGGATAAATGTATGAAATAGGGGGCTGGAGGTACCAAATGACAAAACGGATGCTTGACAACACCATTGTTCCAAGATTCCCACTTGGATTTCTTTTTGAATCAATCAAAGGATATTCACCATTTTATTACTGGCATATTCCCATCAAACTTACCCCACATTACGGGATGCTGACGATTCCCAGATGCTTCTACTACTCCTTGATGCACGAAATTATAGATTTCCTTAGCCGTGATAACTCTATCCTTGTTTGTATCAGCACCACCTCGCAAGCCACGTTCCAAGAACACTGTAAACAGACTATTCTTGAAACCTGTCTGTCCCGGAGTTTCTAAGGATTTCTCCGCTGAACGAGAAGAAAGGAAGAACATCACATTCTCTTTAGAATAGTTAGTACTCCTCTTATTCGTATTTCTCATTTTCCCAGCAAAGCAAGCATCCACGAATATCATTTTCTGCTGAGCTTTACTCTGTCTCATAATGCTCAATACAGAAGAGTAATACAAAAATCCATCGTAACACACCAATCCACCAGGCACACCATGACCACTAAAGTATAGGATAATAGCATCAGATGGCGAAGCCTTGGCAAATGTATTACGCATTGCCGTACATACCTTTTTGATCGTAACGTCTGAATTGACAAAACAATCAACCGTAGCATTACCATTCTTGGTAAAGATACCCGATATGGTCTTGGCATCATTCGCACTTACCCGAAGGTCGTTCTGACGGTCGGGATAGTCAGCGATGCCAACACAAACGATATAGGTTCTTGCTTGCAAAAACAAAATGCTAAACAAAAACATGGCTATTATGGATAAAATTCGTTTCATGACAAACTCATTATTATTAGCGAGCAGAATGATAAAATAACAATCCTGCCCGCTATTCTTGCTAAATACAAACAGGTCTTATTGAACGCAAAGTCTGAATTGGCTCATACGTTAAATCAGAATCTTCTTCATTAAAATAAAGATAATAGGCATTCACGTGATGAGCTCTACTAGAACTCCAATAATATCCAAATGTATCTTTTCGATAGATGCCATAGCCACTCTTTCTTCCCGCACTAGGCAGAAAAATACTCTTACCAGAAGGACCCGTAATCTTGCAACCAGTCGCACCATTATAAGTAGTCCAACTCCATCGACAGCGATCAATCAACTCCTTAAATTCTTTTCGAGTAGGTATTCTCAATTTACCACCCGAAAGATTATAAGCTGCATCATATTGGGTACCTGATATTTCTATAATACTTGAGCCTCCATCAAGAGTATATCCATTCATACCATCACCCCATCTATAATACAAGCCGTATTCCTCTGGCTTCGTAGCCCCCAGATTACAACCACACCATTTTACACTAAGTCCAAGATCGACAACATCAGAAGTATCGATATTACTTTCTTGAACCATGTAATCGGTAATATACATCGTAGCCTCTTTATCTTCTTCTTTCAAGAATTTGGGTTTTGGAACATCTAGCGGTTTGGATGACACCTTTTCTTGCACACGTTCAACCTCTTGTGGCTCAGAATCTTCTTTAATTGCAGTTGACATATATAGAGTCTCTTCAGATTGAACCTTCTCGTTTTTTACATGAACTGCCTGAGCATTCTCCGTACTCAGCGCATCCAAGAATTCCTTTATCGTATGATAGCGTTCCTTTCTTCTTGGTTGCATTGCCTTTTCAATAACTCGCTTCGTCTGCTCACTTTTGCCCATCGGCAATTCCGGCAAGCCTTCATCAAAGACAGCAGTTGCTTCAGGAGGAGTTTGACCAGTCAACATCTTGAACATAGTAGCTCCCAAAGAATATATGTCTGTTTCAGGAGAGAACATTCCCAATCCTCCCACACGAGATTGCTCAATAGGTGCATAGCCTACGCTCACTCCAACAGGACTACTCGTAGTCTGTTCACCAGCTACATCATAGTTTTTTGACATACCAAAGTCTATCAAGACCACATCCCCATTCTGTCGCAACAAGACATTGCCAGGCTTCACATCCAAGTGGTTCATATTATGAGCATGGATATACTGCAAGGCAGATGCTATCTGTCTCGTATATTTCAAGGTTTCATCTTCCGACAAAGAACCTTTCTTCTCTATCAAATCCGACAAAGAACCACCATCGATGTACTCCATGACATAGTAAGCGGTACCATTCTCCTCAAACACATCCAACACCTTAATAATATGAGGATGAGTCAACTTAGAGATATTCTTCGCTTCCTTGATAAACTTTTGGCGAAACTTCTCCACCAAATCAGCACTTCCTGTAGAAGGAACCGTTACCATTGATGATGCTTCATCACGATTACAGAGTTCCTTCATAAAGAATTCCTTGATTGTCACTTCGATTTCTGCATCAATCGTGCCCAAAGCGCCAGCTACAGAAACCTTCTGCTTAGCCAAATAGGTGATTCCGAAACCACCTTGACCGAGCACTCGCTCTATTTTGTACTTGCCATTGCAAAGAATGGCGTTATCGTTTAGTTGTTTCATGATTTTCCAATAATGACTTTATATCATCCAACATACCTTTGTACGCAGCCACCTCTTGTTCCAAGAACTTTTTGGAAACCTCTAACTCTTTTATTTCTTTAGAATGTTGAGCAAGAATCTTATCTCGAAACACCATGAAAGAAAGCTGTCTTGCCTCAAACAAACTACAATCACGAATTTTCATATATACATCCCAAACTGTCTGCATTTTATCGTTCCAAGGAGTATCACAAGAATAAAGAATACCAGAGTTATCATCATCTCTTCGTAGATACATCACTTGATTTGCATAACATCCACTTTTATCTACATACAACTTGTGATTTGCATCCAAGCGATTATGCCAAACATTTCCCATTGGGTCAATGTAATTAATATCATACCATGTATAGCGTACATACTCTGCAAGTTTTTTATACGAATGTATTAAT
>NZ_JBNPLT010000062.1:0-5629 GCF_050313615.1 Prevotella sp. SGI.167
ATAAAAACCTGGAAAAGTTGCGGCAAATTTAGTCAATATGTATGTTTTTTTAGTGTAGGGTACTATAATGTTGCAAATAGCATTTCTTTTATTGACAACCCTATCACCAAATGTCAGATAATTCCTTAATCCCAGATAGAATGTAAATTCGCCTATTTGCTTAATCCTCGTTTTTAATTCATCTGATGCTTCAGAAAATTCAGTGTTTGTCAATCTATACAATCTCTTTCCTATTCTTAATGTGGAATATGTAATCTCTGGAGATTTGTAAGAGGTCATAGTGGTAGATGCATCATTCTTCAGATAATGGATAAACAGAATCGGTTGATACTGTGTCCTTTGAGCTTTGTGTACCAGTCTGTGTACCCAGTCAATATCTTCAATGCGCTCTTTTTCATCGAAAAACAGCCTATTATCAACCACAAGAGAACGCAGGAAAATGAATTTCCAGGGAGCCCATGGAATAGAGTTTCGCAGTATTTGCTCATCACCAGTCATTACCTCATGATGTGGCAAGTTGTGTTGCAAAGTATTGTTCACCTTTCCCGGACGCTCGTAGGTACAATCTACAATCAGTATTTCCAACTCAACTGATTGAAGATGATCATACACCTTGGCGATAGAACCAGCATGAAAATAATCGTCTTGGTCAATGAAAATGATGTATCTGCCATGAGCTGCCTTCATACCCGTATTTCGACCTCCTCCTTGACGCTTATTGACTGTATGCTTGATAATTCTTAGATTGCTATGCTTTGTGGCTTCTTCATCCAGCCACTCACGCGTATTGTCAGTAGAGCAATCATCCACACAGATGACTTCATAGAGGGAAGGGGACAATGGTTGATTCCATATACTTTCCAAGCAGATTGGCAAATCATGTGACAACCCATTATACACAGGAATAATGATTGAGAAAAATGGACTATTCATAAACTTACGATAATTTTTTCATATTCTTCTTATGTTGCCTCTCAAAGACTATTTGCAGAATTCTTGCTACAGCCTCCTGAGGTGCGCCTTCATTCATTACCTTATAGAAACCAGGCTTATCCGCCAAATAGTCAATTTTCTGGTTGATCGCCTCGATACCCGCTGCATCCAGTTCTCTCTTTCTGGTTAATATCGTCTCCGTACGAGCCGTGAGCAGGATGTTGTAATCCAACGAGGGTATAAAACATTTTCCCCACCCATAGAGGAACTTAACTGGGAGATAAATGCGGCTGCGACGACTATCACAAATAATATCCGTATAATAACGGTCGAAGATGGCAAGTCGGGTGATGCGGGTTACAGGCTTCACCCGCAGAAAATACCCCAAAAGGTAATCCACGGAATAATAACCCAACCGAAGCAATGAACTCAGCATACCTGTTTTCGCTCCACGATGAGGCTTTTCGTAGCTCCTGTCCACCTCTTTCTTTATGCCTGCACTATGTGCCACTTCACCCAGATTGCTGAACAGCATGGGACGGAAGTGAAAATAGACATGTGCCTTGCGGAACACCTCTCCAAGGTCCTCTATCAGCAAATCAATAACCGTGGTTTTACCAGACCCGTCAGGACCGGTAAAGCCAATGGAAAAGCCTGTATTGGAGCAGATGTAATTCCGAATATGATAATATTCAAACCTCAGATAATGAATCAAAACCTTAAGTCCATATCGCCGTAGGTTTTGCTTTAAAAGTCCAGACAATAAAGACTCCTTGCTTGACGAATCACAGTCTTCTACAGTCGGGCATCCGAAAGCCCTACTTACTCCCTCTATAGTTGAAGGTATCTTTTCCGCTCTTTCTCGCTGGATGCTATATTTCTCAGGATATTTGGCTCCGACCGCTCGATTATAGAGATATTTGTCCAGAAACTCATACGTAGCATCCACATGATAGACTTTCCCATTGAACAGCCTATGCTCCAGCAGGTCATTATTTTCAATAAGCATCAATCCATAAACGGATGTATGGAAAAAGAAATCTAACTGAACCAAGTCGATAGTCCCCCTGTTACTTATTGCCCCACATACCCATGTCACAAGGCGGTCACTATTTAGATAGGTGACAATCTTCCATCCAGCCTCCTCCACCAGTCGCACCAATTCACCACGATGTCTAATATAGTCCTTATGAGCAATCGCAATATCAATGTCACGACTGTCATTCTGTTCAGGCAGACCCTCGAAGTTGCGAAGCAACGCATAGCGAATCTGTTGATTGAGATAATCAAACAGTTTTTTCAAGAACTCAACCCTGTCCATCATTTCATTCTGAGCAAATTATGTTTTACCTTATCAACGAAGTAGTGAGGATTACTCTTTATCGAAAGAAACAAGTCCTTCACACCTGCTATGATATGCCCAGCACGCAGATGATAATAAGCACGCCTCAAAGCATCAGCAGCACAGGCATCTTTTTCTAACCTCCTCATTTCCTCAGTGGACAGTTGCGCACGAAAATCTATGAAAGACCATTCATCCAAACCTTTTCTCCTTCTTTTAAGATTCATCTTGATGTGGCGCATACGCAGCAGCATACCCAACGAACTTAACGAAATACCATCTCCTTTCCTATAATAGTATAATACTTCAGGAATTACCACAATAGCCTTCCCCTCCGTGTAAAGGTCACTCATGCGAGTCCACAAATCTAAATCCTCACATAAATCTTGATAGCGAGGTTTACCTTTTGGAAAACCGTTTATATTATGTCCACCGACTGACAAGGCTATCTCTCTATCATATAAGGATGTCGATGCCATAAATATTAGCTTTCCATTTCTTGCTTTCTGAAAAAAGGAGTCTTTTGTTGTCTCTCCAAGAAAAATACCTCCCTTAATTCTTCTTCCATATAAATCAATATACTGCAAATAACACCCTACAGCTATCAGCTTGTCATCAGAGATAATCTTTTTATAGAGCTTTTCAACAAAATAAGGCAAGGGACAATCATCCGCATCCACGAAAAGCAGGTATTTCGTCGTTGCATGCTCCTCGACAAATCGACGGCCAGCACACAAACCTCTGTTCTCAGGTAACGAAACAAGTTCATACTGACGAGGATTTTGTTTGAAGAATCGTTTCACACACTCCACGGAACCATCCGTGCTGCAATCATTGACGATCAGCAGGTGAAAGTCTTGCATCGTTTGTGCCATGATGCAAGCCAATGTCTCTTCAATATATTTTTCTGCATTGTACATGCAGATAGCAAGGGTTATTTCAGTCTTCATAGTCCTTTTCCTGATCTGTTATCAACACTGATTGCTCAACATAGTTATTTTGAAAATACCTCACCCCTGTCATGATCATCAAGCACCCCCATACATAATAGAAGTTTATCAGATTGGCTCCAAGAAGGGCCAGAAACAACAATGACTCAAGGCTGAAGAAACGGTGAATGGCACATGAAAAGACAAAAGTCAGCAGTATCAGATAGGCCAGCAAACCATATTGGTCATATATCTTTGTGTCTGTACGCTTCCACCAGTATTTGTCCTTTTCCATGTTTTTTTTCCCTATCCAAGTTTCAAGTTGGGTGACATCGGTCTGTGTGAAGACGTTCATCACGGGAATTATTCTCGTTGCTCCGCTGCCATCGGCAGCCATGGCCTCTTCTGCGCTTCCTGTTGATGCAGCTTCTGCCAGTGCTACAGCACGATCCATTTGTTTCAATTCCATTGACTGCCCCAACATGAACATTCCGATTATCAACGGGATAATGTAGATAACCGTTTTACGTGTTATGAAGTAGAGGCTCAGAACTCCCATGCCCACAAAGGCTGTTCCGCTTCCCATCATCAGCATGCTCCAAAGAAATGAGAAGGTCACAATGCGTTGTTCTGGGCTGAACCATTCTTGGAGGCTGATTCTTTTACCTTTCTTGATTTCCATACATCTAAGATAGCCGAGCATCGTGAATGTGAGAATGCGTGCCGAATGGCTAGGCTCCAAAGTCAAGGATGGCAGTTTCGTTATGGATAGGAAGAACTGATTTTGGAGATTAAGCAACGGCATGTTGCGAAGGCCTACCAGTACACACATCTGTTGTCCTATCAGCACCACTGCGTAGGCGATGATCAGATACTTGAGAACCTTCGTAAAATACTCCAGCGTGAATGTGCCTTTTACAATAAAACTATAATAATTGATATATAATATCAAGTACATGCCCAAGAAACCCAAGGTGGAGAATCGCATTTCACCTTTCAGCAAGGACAAGGTATAACAAACGACCCAATAAATTGCAGCCAGAACGAGTGCCTTAGTGACTATAGGCTTCTTGGCAATGAATATCAAGGGACAGATACCCATAAAGCCAATCTTCACTGGACTAAATGGACCTTGCTCTATGGGAACAAACATGATATTAAAAAGTACCAGCATGATTGTGGCCAGCACCTTGTCCTCATAGATAAATTTGATTTTTTGTAGAATCCACATTTTTATTGTTTATTTCTTTGCATGATGCTTCTTACATAATCTCCTGTGCAGAACACTGCCAGATAGCTTTTCCAACCAATCGTCTTCATGCAATGATTCCAAAAACTCTGGTAGTTATAATGACGCTCAAAATAAAGCCGCGAGGAAATCCAAGCCTTAAATCGTTTTCGAGCGTTGCCTTTCTGACTCTTTATATGCCGATGTACCGCCTGTAAATTGGCTACATAGTACATCTTTAATCCCGCCTGTTCCACCTGTTTGGAGAGAATGGCTTCTTCACAATAAAGGAAGACCTGCTCATCGAAAAAGCCGATGCGTTTAATGAAGTCCATACGAACCATCAGGCAACAACCGCTCACCTTTTTACATACATGCGAGGCTTTATAATCCCCTATGAAATCGGGAGTCTCCTTGGAGGAACGTTTCAAAATGACTTTTACCCAGTTGAAACTACTTTGCCAACCCTTCGGATCAGGCATCATCGGATTCTGATGCGACAGATCTGGCGATGTGATGTCTGTGGCTGCAACCGCTACCTCTTTCCTTGCCTGCATCTCCTCAACAAGTCGCATTACATAATCTCGCTGCGGAAACTCCATGTCGGGATTGGCGATGAGGGCATAGACATACCCCTTTTCTGCCGCATAGCGCAAGCCGATATTGTTGCCTGCATTATATCCGCGATTCTCCTTGGCGGCGATGAATGTGCAGCCCTGCTCTGCTGCCAGGCTCTTCACTGCCAAGGCGTCATCCTCGCGAGAACGGTTATCCACGATGATGATCTCTAACTCCACACCCTCTTGCCGTTTCAAGTCAACCACACACTTGCAGCAGTCGGCACTGGAATTGTAATTAAGTATTATGACAGCTACTTTCATTATCACATTTCTTATTGGGATACAATCTTCCAATCTCCTATCGTACGCTTTTCCGAATCAAAGTTGATACCCACCTTAATAATGGGAAGTCCACACATAGCGAACCGACTGGGATAATCCTTCAAATCTATCTGGTTCATGGCAGTCTCCACACTTTGATTCAATTGTAAATCACCGTTAGAACGTAACTACTGATTTTCAGCAGTTAGCACATCCAACATTTTTCAAAAAAAGCATATTATTAATTGGTATTGCCAGAGCTGCCAATTAGGCAGCCTTGACATTCACCTTTTTGTTCGAGTTATAATTACATGGG
>NZ_JBNPLT010000063.1:0-5046 GCF_050313615.1 Prevotella sp. SGI.167
TGGAATTCACCTTGTCTATTCGTCTGCGTATAACGCTTCAACTTCTTATGTTGATTGTAGGCTCTAACCATTACATTGCCAAGAGCCTTTCCCGACTCGTCCTTAACCATTCCCGAAAGGGTGGTTTGGGCAGAGAGAGGCAAGGCTATTAGCAACGCAAGGACGACCATCCCAATATGCTTTGTAAGACTCTTGCTAAAACTCTTGTTTTTATTAAACTGCCTTGCTGCTATTCCTTTTCCAAAGGATTATAGAATAACTTTCTCTTTTTAACTGGCAAAGGCTTACCATTCATGTCTTTAGGAGCCATGGGTGTATTCTGCCATGACTTAGTTGGATCAAACTTGTAATCAGCCACAGCTTTGTTAAAATTCTCACGAGTAGTCTTGAAATATTCTGTGTCTCTGACAATTATTGGCGAACTAGACTTTCGGACAGAAATCGCAGAAAAAGTATGCTCTTTATCTTCTGATTGTGCTTCAAGAATTAGTCCTGGTAAGCCATTTAATTTCCAAGGGCCAACACTCTTCGGTATATCACAAAACCAAGCTATCCAATTACGTCCACGGAAAACTGCTGTTGCTTGATGGCATAAATATCCACAAATCATCTTTGTACTATCAGACAATACCCAATCAATTTGAGGTAAATCCTCTTGATAGGTATAACTATCTATAGATACCTTACCATAATAAGACAGTCGTTTTGTATTTGCATTTTCTAACAAGAATTCTTTAAAGTCTGGTCTATACATATTATAGGTTTTTAAAAACTCTCCGTTAGTCATCTGTTGTTTTCCAACAAGAACAGAATCTAGCCTATAAGAACCATAACTCTCAAATTTAGAAACAGTATCTCCTATTTCCAATATAGCATAATACTCTCTCATATCTCCAATGCTATGGTCTATAATACGATAGTTATAGATGCATTCCATAACACTTATGTCTAATGTTTTGTTTTTACCCAATTTTGCTGGTTCATTAGCCCATGAACCTCCTATTGAAATTTCCTGTGCGCTTGCTGCAAAAGGCATCATCGCCAAAAGCAACGCCATCATCATTTGTTTTATCATTTTCTTTTCCATTGTATATCTCTTTTATATGTTTCCTACATACTTATTCTTATTAGAAAATACGCAACTCTTACCATTGAGTAAACTAAAGGAACGCGCTTTTAACTTTTATTAATATTGGTAACTTGCCCTTTCATCCCTCTTTTTTTGCAAAAGTACGAAAAAATAAAGAAACTCCAACAGAATGTCTCTATAAAATTAGAAAAAAGCAGAACTTTCATCTGAACAAAGTTAAGTAGCGCTGCGCATTGCCTGTAGTCCTTTCAGAATCACAATGCAAAGATACATCCATGAGAATCCGCCATTCACGGTTTCTCACGGTTATTCACTGTTTCTCACGGTTTTTCTTTCTTTTTCTGATGATTAGCTCAGAAAGATGATTTATTCCAATGATAAAAGAGACTTGCTTATGACGGCTAAGTAACTTGCTTAGGATAGCTAAGTGACTTGGTTATGATAGCTAAGTAACTTACTTAGGAATGACAGATGACACTGGTGACAGGGTTTTCTTAAAAACTCTCTCACGTAGGCGGGCGGGAAACTTTTCTGAAAAATTTTTCCTGCCCGCCCGCGTGAAGAAAGTTTTAGAAAACAAGTGTCATAAGTGTCACTGGTGTCACAAATATCATTTGAAATAGTCAAACAGAAATATCGGGAAAGCATTGAGTACTGCTACTTTACAATCTTCGGCATTCACATACTGCTCTAATTGTGAGTTGAATATTTTGTCTTGAAGTATGTCTTCTTTAGATGCAGGCATCGAATTCTTCCCTTTACATAGATAGTTCGCTTTTCCCACATTCATTTCCTTTAAATATTCCCAATTCTGCTTGACTTCCTTCATCTCTTCTTCTGTTGGCTCTCGATGATCTTTCAGTAGGATGAAATCGAAACTGTCATACGCAGAAAAATCGGCAGATACACCTTTGAACTTACTACACTCTGAGCGTGTTACAGAATACGTCCAATAGTTTGCATCGGGCAACTGCTTGGTATAACGTATAGATTCAACCATCGGATAGTCAATATAAAGCCTACCAAACTCCGTTTCGTTATTGAATGTTTCAAGCATTTCCCTTACCTGCCTGTTGATTTCTTCGAGAGATAAATTCCGGTTATGAAAGTCATAGTCGAAGAACAGATAGATTTCCGAAATGTCAGCAGAAGCATCAATATCCTTGAGCGGATTGTCTGCTTGACCGGCAAATTTCTCCATGAGTAAAGACACAATATCTCCATCGCCATCATACTCCTGCAAATCTTTGTATAGTTGATAGATGTTGTTGTTATAGGAACATACTATCTGCTCATCTCTGTTTGCAAAGTATAATCGCTGAATGGTGCGGAACAAATCCGGCTCCCGTTTTACTCCTTCAAAAACGAATAGTATCATACTTCGAATGCATTACCTCTAAACATTTTTTCTATATTATGCCCGAATCTCAACTCTTTTTGGGTGCAGTCGCTCAACGGCTTGATTTTGTTGTCTTGCAAGATGAAATTGCAGTCTGGGCGAAGCAAGTCGTTGGTCATCAGGTAGGTATTGTGTGATGACGTAAAAGCTTGACATGGAAGAGCAAAGAGGGTTTTGCAAACCTCATAAGAGAGTCTGAAATGATAGAAAGCATCAAATTCATCGATGAAAACGAACGATGCATTTGCCATCTGTTTCAGCCAGTAATAAAGCAGCATCAGAGATTGAGTACCCGTTGATGCAATCTTATCGAATGGAATGCGACCTAATCCAAATACGCAATACAACTCTTTATCATCATCCTTTGGATCCTGAAACTCAAAACTTTGTCCACTTACCCGATGGATGAAGTCCTCAAAGTCCCAAGTCAGCTGATTCTTGATGATATACTCATCGAGATTAGCCGGAGCAGTAGCCAACCCCATAAACTCATTTTTTTCAACACTTCTGAACCATAACATTGAGTTTACGAATTGCTGCAGCTTCAGAAGATAATGTTCCTTGGCAAGAGGATAGGAAGTAAGCAGAAAGTTTACGATGGATACATTGTTGGCGTTATTGGCAAGGTTTGCCTTCACCGCAGAATCCATCGGGAACTCAACATCATCCAATGTCAAGACAGAATTCTTGTTGCAGAAAATAAGTTTGTTATTCACAACAAGTTCTTCTTCCTCCAGCTTTCCATCAGGCGATTTGCTATATGTATATTGTAACGTATCATCTCTAAACTTGAAGGCATATTCAAATTTTACGGGTAAGTTCAACTTTCCCGTATATGTAAAGTTATCATAATAGTTCACCTTCTTCCACTTCTGTGAAAGATGATTGGTGATGTCGAAGATGGCCATTGCAAAGTTCGACTTGCCAGAACCGTTAGGTCCATACACGATGCCATTCTTGATGATACCATCTTTAATGGCAAAAGTATTGAACGAATAGTTACTTGGTTTCGACAAATCCCATTCTATGCGATTAGCAAATCCTCTATAGTTCGTTACGGCAAATTTTACTAACATGGTTCTATATACTTTATTTTTAATTGATAACGAAATTGTTGATGCAAAGCAAACACACCCCAAAACGACGAAAACCATCATTCAATTATTATAATGTCAAGTGCTGCTTAGCATTTGCAAAGATATATAAAAAAACAATCCACCGTAATTATTTTACGGATATTTAAGATAATAATCAAGTATCAATAATCATTGAAAGATATAGGAGTAGTGATTGAAAGATATAGGAGTAGCAGCAGGAAAGTATAATAGAAGTATTCGAAAGATATAGGAGAAGTTGCCAGAAGATATAATACCTGTCTTCAAGATTGTTAATACCTTGAACCGCACAACAGCTGTTGTGCGCTTGCATATCAGCTGTTGTGCAGATGCACATCAAGTGTTGTGCGGATGGAATCCAGCTGCTGTGCGGTAATGCTCAACAGAAGAACCTTTTCTGCCTTTTAGCAATACTCTTCCTTAAACCATAGACGATAAATCGGATCAACAAATACAAAATCAGCTTTCTGCTTCTCTATGATATCCTTGTTCTGAAGAATCTTCTTGTTCTTAACTATCGTATTGGGATTACCCAGATTATACACCTGCTTCACTGCTTGTGATGAGAAATGCTGCTCACCATCAGCAATCGCCTTAAGCAACTCTATCTGGGTAGAACTGAGATTTTCCGTATCGTTCTGAAACATAGGGGTATTGATGTTCAATACCTGCTTGAGACCGAGAGAGAACTATTGCGCTTACTGCCATAAAGGCAATAAGAGGTCAACTGCTGCTGTTGCCATACTGAGCGCATCTTGCCCTCCATATCCTTATATTCCGGGAGATTAGCCAACTGCTGGAATTCATCTATGCACACGATAATCCTGATTCCCTTTTCCTTCGCCAGCAACTCAGGCAATTGGAGAATCGCCATCTTATCTCTTTCTTGCGGAACAAACTTCAGGTCGAAAGCCACAAAATCCGTAATCTGATCGTTAACTATTATTTGTGGAACCACACCCGTCAAGAACTTCTTGGCATCCTCTATCCAACGTTCTATCTTGGAAGAAGCACAGGCTATGACCTGACTGGCAAAAGTGCGATAGAATTCTGCTTCCGAGCCGATACTGAAAGCATCTATATAGCAGATTCTCACCTCCTTATCTTCTTCACTCAGTTCCGTCATCGCCTTCTTGACAAGCGACGATTTTCCCCATCGACGTGGAGAAATGAGCATCACGTTGATATGGGAAGCCAGGAGTTGCTTGAGCAAAGCCCTGTCTTCCGTTCGGTCGATAAAATTCTCTTCGGTAGCCAAAGTACCAAACTGAAAAGGAGATTGAAATACTGCCATATTCTTCTTATTAAATTCGTTTTATCTGCTTTATTACATTCGTATCACCTGCAAATATACAAAAAGTTACCCAAAGGTAACTTACCTTAGGGTAACTTTTTGTGATTATTAACCTATACTAATGGTTAATCAGGTCATTAAGGTCAAA
>NZ_JBNPLT010000064.1:0-4304 GCF_050313615.1 Prevotella sp. SGI.167
ACCAGCCCAGCCACCCTTGCTCTGCCAACCGTTAGCCTGCAAGCGCATACCGAAGACAGGAGAGAACTGGTAGCCCAAGCCCAGCTGTACGTTAGGAGAGAGCAGGTCACCGAACTTAGCCTCACCGAGTGTATACTGAGCACCACCCTGCAGATCCAGGAACCAGTGCTTGTTGAAAGTATACTCATCACCGTTCTGGTCGGTGTAAGTAGCCTGTGCCATGGCTGATGTTGTACCGAGGGCAAGCAGTGACGCAGCGAATAATGATTTCATTGTATTCATAATCATATCTTTTATTGATTAATAAAACGGGTAATCTGCCTTATTTATTTTGCCTTCTTTTGCTGGTGCTTTTTGGCGAACTCAACACCCTCTTCAAGTTGTTTCTGCTGCTCTGGAGTCATAGGTGCTGTTTCCAACTTCTTGTTTGGATCATATACCGCATTTACTACATGGCCCTTCTTAGGAATCAACTTGATGAGTACAGCCTTTACAGGATCGTCAGAAAGTTCACCGATGTAGTGAACTACTGCAGAGTCGCCAGCCATCACAAAGCCATTGTCAAATGTAGCCTGCTTGTAATCGAATGTAACCTGATGGTCATCGATGATAGTAAGAAGAGTAGAATCTGTCATCTGCTTGATACTGACATTAGTACTCTTAATCTCTTCGCTGCAGGCATTGAAAGAGAGAATGGCAATAAGACAGACAGTAATTATAGATAATAATTTCTTCATCTTATAAGTAAAAAATAAAGGGGGCGCTCAAAACTGAACGCCCCCAATGAATAGTATCTCATTTACATTGTGGAGCACTTTTCACTCCTTTGTAAATTTTCTGAAAATTACTTTTTAATTACGAATGGTAATATAATTTCCTTCTCGTTACCGAAGCAATCCTTAACGATAAAGTGGATTTCACCACCTGTTACGCTAGTTGGAATTGAACCCTGATTATTCTGTGTAAGGATAATCTGAGTGCGATCATTACTGAATTCTGCTCTAAAGTATGGGTTGTACTGGCTACCACCCTTACTTGTTGTCCAAACATAAACATTGTCTTCATTGTTATAAACAGGAGCCAATACTCCAGCAGTCATGTATGTGCTGAACTTCTTGGCATCAACACCTGTGAGGGCAACTGGAAGAAGATCAGCATCCTTGATTTTTGTTCCAAGGTTTGCCAAATCCAATGTTGTTACAACACTCTGATCAGCAGTCCAAGTTACGGTATTGTTTGTACCTGTAACCCATGTTGTACGTTCACCAACAAGTACATCGAATGTCTTTATCCAAGAGCAGTAAGTAAGCTTCTCTGAGCTCTTAGACTTAACAGCATAACTGTCATTTTCAACATATCCAGTACCATCCTGATTGAGATGCTTAGAAATACGATTATAATAGAACTTACCAGTAATGGTGCGCTCTGTCTTATTATCTACCAAGTTTCTATCTCTATCGTTACTATTATTTACATACAAACGGTAGCTGCTTGGATAAGCCTTAGCTTCTTCCAATTGATCATTATTCCAAGTACCATTAGCTACATTGAAGTTGAATACACCCATACTTTCGCTATTGGTATCAAAGAGATCAAATCCATTCCAAGAAGTCTTATTGTTATTAATAACCAAGATATTTCTGAAGTCATAATAGCCTCCCTTATTGTAGCCAGAAATCTTGTAATTACCATTATCTGGAACAATGTATTTGTTGATGTCTTTACCGAAACCATCACGGTAAGCGAATTCAGGAGCCTCTGTTGGCATTACCTTCTTGAATGAAGCAGTAACAGTACTTACAGTAGCTGTAGCAGAAGAAATCCGCTTAGTCAATGTAGCTTGTACCTTATAAGTCTCACCATCAATGAATGTTCCAGGATTAGAAATCTCAAAGATAACCTTCTTAACTGCATTACTCAATTCACGAGTTTTTTTGCCATCTGCCAATACATAGATTGCATCAACACCTGTTGGCATCTTATTATCTGCATCCTTCTCAGCAACAGTCCAAGCGTAATCCTGTGCATCGAAATCCAAAGCACTGATAATATTTTCAATATCTACAGGCTCAGACATAAACTTCTTCTGCTCCAAATTGTATGTGAGGTTTGTTGCAGGAATTGTAACATCTGTCTTAACATCACCTACTGCTACATAGAATGCACGTCCATCAGGGTCAGTCAAAGTACCATCATAGTTAACAGCGTATACACGGAAACCGATAACGTCACCCTTAACATTGCCAAGATCCTTAATCTTGATAGTACCCTTATTACCTGTGAACAAGTGAGCTGGAACAACTTCAGTACCATTCTTCTTGTAACCAACATTCTCATAAGAATATGAGTTCCAAGCATTAAGCTCTGAAGGTTTAGACTCTCCAGCAAACTTCTCATCGAGAGTTACGTAGAATCCCTTCACATTCTTAGCAATAATAGAATTTGTAAAGTCGATAGTAATATTCTTACCCTTTTCTACTGCCAAGATGGAATAACCCTGACGCTGGTCTACACCATTGTAAGCACCCAATGTATGATCCTTACGATCTACAGCATTCTTATTATCACCATCGAGAATTACACTTGTAGCAGGTTTATTATTATCAAGCCATGTCAACTCTTGAGCATATGTCTTAGGATGGTTCTTCTTATCGTCTGTACGATTCCAACTCTCCTCTGTAGCAATATAACGGTTGTGAATATAAGATATTTCTTTTCCGTTAACAGAGAAATCCCAAGCATGCTGTGCCTTGTATGTATTCAAATCAACAGCATATTCAGAAGTAACACGACGAGTTTCTTCGTCCTTCTTCTCACCAGTAGTGTTATAGGTGTTCTTAACCGCTACTGAATAGAGAACTGCACGAGTATTGTCGTATTCATCCTTAGCCTCAACAGCAGCCTTGAAATTCTCACCTACTTCCTTAGCCTTGAACTTAACAACCCACAGACCTGACTTTGCATCGTTATCTGCTGCACGAGTATTACCCAAAAGCAATTTATTGTATCTGTGAACGTCAGTTACCTCAACCAAGTCATCAAGTTCCTTACCCTGAGAGTTCAAGAGAGAAACATTAGACTTTGTCAACTCTGCATCAACTGGAGAAACACGAACCAACAAGCTATCCTCGCCAATGTGATAGTTACCCTTGGTGAATGTAAACTTGCCATCTGCTACACCCTCTGCTGGGAATACATTATCAAGTTCTACTACCTGAGCGAAATTCAACGTTTTATCGAAATCGTAATCTGGACGATCAGCGATATTGTACAACTGAACGTCAGTTACCATTGTAGAGTACTGACCGATGATGTCCTTCAACTTGTTCTCGATGTTTGTAACCTTAGTAGCGAGACCGAGCTTAGTGTCATCGTCCTTAACACCGTTCAATACGCTCTCGATAGCAGCCAAACGTGTATCAAGTGTACCGAGCTCCTTGTTAGGTGTACCAACCTGAGCCTGAATAGTCTTGATTGCAGCAGCAACAGTACCCTCTTTGCTAGAATCATTAAGAGATGCAAGTGCCTCTTCAAGCTTAGTCTGATTAGCCTGAGCCAAAGCCAAGGCATCTTTAGCATTCTGAACTGTTGTAGCGAGACCCTTGATAGCTGCAGCATTTTCACCTGCTGTAGTATTTACTGCCGCAATAGCGTCATTGAGATCCTTTTCTGCCTTAGTCAAAGCCTCAGTGTCAGCCTTCTTTTCAAGAGCTGCCTGAAGAGCCTCTGCCTTCTTTGCAACCTCATCAAGCTTCTCCTGCTTTGCATAAGTATTCAAAGACTCAAGGATTTCCTTCTGCTTGTTCTGCAAAGTTTCGATATCACCAGTCTTGAGAGCTTCGATAGCATCGTTTGCAGCCTTTGCAGCAGTCTTAACGTCTTCAACCTCAGCCTTTGTAGCCAAAGTCTCCAAAGTCTCGAGAATCTCAGCATTTGCTGCCTTTGCGTCTTCTGCAGCCTTGTCGGCAGCAGCCTGAGCAGCCTTAACAGCATCCTGCAATGCAGTGATGTCACCACCCTGAGCCTTAACAGCAGCATCTAATGTTGCAAGAGCATCCTCAACATACTGCTTCTCTGCATAATTAGCCAAGACAGCCTTAACCTCGTCAAGAGTTGTCTTCTTAGCCAACTCAGACTGAAGAGAAGTGATGTCAGACTTGTTAGCAGAAATCAAAGCCTGGAGCTCAGAAACCTTAGCTGCCAACTCGTCAGCAGACGCCAACTTGTCGATCTGACCTTGCAAGTTGCTGATGTCGTCATCATAATCCTTACAAGAAGTAAATGTACTCATGGATGCCACAGTC
>NZ_JBNPLT010000065.1:0-4273 GCF_050313615.1 Prevotella sp. SGI.167
TCCAGCCCAACCGCCCTTGCTCTGCCAACCGTTAGCCTGCAGACGCATGGCGAAGACTGGAGAGAACTGGTAGCCCAGACCTAGCTGAACGTTAGGAGAGAGCAAATCACCGAACTTAGCCTCACCGAGTGTATACTGAGCACCGCCCTGGAGATCCAGAAACCAGTGCTTGTTGAAAGTATACTCATCACCGTTCTGGTCGGTATAAGTAGCCTGTGCCATAGCACTAGATGATGAAATGGCAAGCAGGGAAGCAGCGAACAAAGATTTCATTATTGCCATAATAGTTTTGTTTTAAAGTGAATTATAGAACTCAAAATCAAAATAGAAGAAAAATGAATTAGTGTCCACGCTTTGCAGCTTTAACGAATTCTTCATTCTCCTTTACTTCCTCCTTGGTCATGGGCTTTGTTACCAATTTCTTATTTGGGTTATAAATAGCTTCCACCACATTTCCCTTATGTGGAATCAGTTTAATAACCAATGCTGTAGCCTTCTTTTCCGACAAATCGCCTACGTAGTGAATCAGAACCGAGTCGTTTGGCATAACAGCTCCATTTGACACCTCAGCTTTTTTGATGTCGAAAGTAATGTCATAATCACCCATGTTTGCAACAATCGTTGTATCAGTCATGTTCTTAATCTTACCTGCACAAGTTTTGATGTTATCTCTACAACCTGCAAAAGTGAAAAGTAAGATGGTAATTAAAAATGCAAATAATGTTTTTTTCATTTTTATTCTATATTAAGAAAAAGGGCGCACGCAAAATGCGCGCGCCCTTGGATATTGATGATCAAATCAACAGATTATTGTCTGTTAATCTTGATGTTACCAAGTGTAATAACCTTAACCTGTCCGAAGCAATCCTCTACACCAATTGTCAAAGTACCAGATGCGTCAGGTACTGTTGTCTTAGTTGTCTGGTTGAATACGAAAGTAATGTTATTTGCACCACCCAATGAAGTCTTGTGCTCTACATCTACTGTTACATCAAATGCAGGGTTAGAGAATGATACATAAGGCTTACCAGTAGGATTACCCTGCTCATCAAGCTTTTCGGCAATCTGAGTATAGCCAGCATCGAACAATGCGTTCAAGCTCTTTTCATTGAATCGACCCAACAAAGAGTTTGCACCGATGATATCGGCAGCATAAACCTTCTGATTTCTAACTGGTACACCAGCATTCCAGGTAAGAGTTGGAGTATAATCCTTCTTCCATGCCCAAGATTCATGGTTAAGCCATGTGTTGAACAACATCTTCAAGTTGCTTTCTGCGTTGACAACATACTCATAAGGTCTAATCCACGCACCAGTTACATAGCTATGAGTCAAACTGATAGGACCGAAATCATAAGCGTAGCTAATAGCATGCTCCTTACCATCGATGTTCTTGCGGTCAACACTATAGCTATAGTCATAAGCAATCTTAGACTGCTTAACTTTCAATGACTCAAACCACAATGTGTAGTGTGCATCAACGAGACTTAAATAGTCTGTCATTTCACGAGAAACTACCTTCTCGTAAATAGAGTTATCATTAGCTGGGTTCTGATAGAACTTGTAGATATTGCTGCTTGTCCAATCTACATTAGAGAACAAGTTGTTAGCAACCAACTTCTCGTCAACGTATTTGAGAGCCTTGATATCCTTAGCTGTAGGCATAACCTTAGTAAACTTCAAAGTTACATCACGAAGATCGTGAACATTATCTCTCAAAGTAGCCTTGATGGTATATGTACCACCATCAACGAACTGCTGTGGACGCAACAAGAATACCTTTGCAGAAGCAACTGCACCAGAATAGATTTGAACCTCTTCACCCTTCTTGTTATAGTACTTAACATAGAAGTCGTTACCATAAGTTGGCACGATTGGATCGTTACCCAAATCACCAGGATTATTGGTCTTGTCTACTGTCCACTCAGAAATCTCTGTAGCACCTACATTGAATGCATCTGTAGTGATTTCAGCAAAGAAGTTAGACACATTGCCACTTCTCCAGAAGTATCGAGAATCCTGTGTTGCATCAAGAGTTGCATTAGCCTCAGCAAGAGTCTGCTGATCCTTAGCATCACCAACCTTTACATAGAATGCGCGACCATCTGGGTCAACCAATGTACCATCGAAGTTTACAGCGTATACACGGAAACCGATGATATCGCCCTTAACTTCTGTATCCTCCAAAGAGTTGATAGTGATGTAACCCTCATTGCCATAGAACATGTGAGCAGCCTTGGTGATAGTACCCTTGCTGTTTGTTATACCAACATTCTCGTAGCTGTACTTAGCCCATGCGTTCAACTCAGATGGAGCTGACTCGATAGCGAAGTCCTTATCAAGAGTTACATAGAAGCCCTTAACTGCATAGCCACGACCTGTCTTTGTGTTGTAATAGTAAGGAGTATTATTACCTCCAAGCATTGCACCCACAGCGATGTTAATCTTCTTACCAACAGTTACAGGAAGAAGGTTGGTCCAACGAGCACGCTGGTCGTACTGGGCCAACTGGGTATTCTTATCAGTAACTTCCTCTGCTGTATAAGGTGTTTTGCCAGCCCATTCCAACTCATTTACACCATATACGAACTTATTAGTCTCTGCGCTAAATGCAACACCCGTGTTCTTACCATTGATGTTCTCGACGACAAAACGGTTACGGATGCTGCGGATATCCTTCCAAACATCATCGTTGCCCTGAACGAGGATATTGTTGTTTGCAGGCTCATAAGAAGAACCCTTAACATCAACATCGTAAGCAGAGATAACACGACGAGGGCTTTCCTTAGCCTCGCTAGTTGTGTTCTTAACTGCAACAGCGAACTGAACATAGCTGTTCTGGCTGATTGTAGCCTCCTCAAACTTCTGGATGTCAACGCCATCCTTCAACTTGAATGTAACAGTCCAAAGACCATTACCCTCTGTTGCATTAGCTGCACGTGTAGTACCAGTGATGAGCTTCTTGTATGGCTTAACACTCTGAACATCAACAAACTCATTAAGCTCCTTGCCCTGAGAGTTAATCAAAGAGATGTTAGCTGGAGTCAACTCAGCATTTGTAGGAGATACACGAACTACGAGAGAGTCTGTAATTGTGATATTCTTGTGATCTGCAGAGAACTCAATCTGTGCATCAGTAAGGTTCTTGTTAGCAGGGAACTTAGTTGTATGCTCACTTGGAACCCAGATAAATGTCAAATCATCGTCTGGCAAACCAGTATACCAACGGTCTTCACCAGTCTTGTAGAGGTCAACAGCAGTAACCATTGTTGTGTACTCACCGATGATGTCCTTCAACTGATTCTCGATGTTTGTAACCTTAGTAGCGAGACCGAGCTTGGTGTCATCGTCCTTTACACCGTTCAATACGCTCTCGATAGCAGCCAAACGTGTATCAAGTGTACCGAGCTCCTTGTTAGGAGTACCAATCTGACCCTTGATAGCCTGGATTGCTGCAGCTACAGTGTTCTCTGCGCTATAACCCTCACCGAGAGTCTTAAGTGCGTTCTCGATAGCAGTCTTGTTGGTATTAGCCTGAGTCAAAGCATCAGTAGCATTCTTTGTTGTTTTTACCAAGTCTGCGAGAGCCTTTGTTGCATCAGCAGCAGCTGTATTAGCCTTGCTCTGAGCGTTCTTAACAGCAGTATCGAGGTCAGCCAAAGCCTTGCTGTTGTCCTTCTGAGCATCATCAAGAGCCTTCTGAGCAGCATCAGCTACGCCCTTAAGATCCTTCTTTGTTGCATAATCCTTCAAAGTCTCGAGGATTTCAGCCTGTGCCTTCTTCAAAGCCTCTGCGTTGTTAGACTCAACTGCAGCGATTGCCTTCTGAGCAGCATCAGCAGCCTCGCTAACCTCAGTCTTTGTTGCCAAAGTCTTCAATGTCTCGAGAATCTCTGCATTTGCAGCCTTTGCATCTTCTGCAGCCTTGTCAGCAGCAGCCTGAGCAGCCTTAACAGCAGCCTCTAATTCTGCAACCTTACCAGTCTCAAGAGCCTTGATTGCAGCCTGCAATGTTGCATCTGCACCATCAACATACTCCTTAGTTGCATAGTTTGCCAAAACTGCCTTAACCTCGTCGAGAGTTGTCTTCTTAGCCAACTCAGACTGAAGAGAGCTGATGTCAGACTTGTTAGAAGAGATCAAACTCTGGAGCTCAGAAACCTTAGCTGCCAACTCGTCAGCAGACGCCAACTTGTCGATCTGACCTTGCAAGTTACTGATGTCGTCATCATAATCCTTACAAGAAGTAAATGTACTCATGGATGCCACTGTA
>NZ_JBNPLT010000066.1:0-4202 GCF_050313615.1 Prevotella sp. SGI.167
ACCGTCCCTCGGAGTCACTTTAGACACCCTAAAACAAAGGTGTTTGTGCTGATTATCAGCCACTTATATTTACAGATTTTACATTCTGCGTGGGGAAATAAACATTCTGCATCGGCAAGTGACCTAAAGAAAAGCATAAAAAGAGAAAATACAAATCCGTAAAATGCGAAAAATCAATGATTTTATGAGAATTTGTATTTTCTCTTTTTCTCCATACTTTCTGTCTGTTTTTATATTTTTTTCGTAATTTTATTCCCAAATTGTCCCCCGAAAAGGATGCGAGGGACAAAAATCTATCCCCCGAAGACAATGAATCACATCTCTCATTAAAATAGGAACAGATGGAAAATATAAAGCATCTGAGGTAAATTCAGAAATACGACATTTAACCAGATGCAGGTATTGCTGTCCAAATCCTTGCCAATTAACCGAAACGAATCTGCCATATCTCTATGAATATTTTGCCAACCTCAGAATGGCATCATGAAACAGATAACAAACTATCATCATTGCTGTGCGTAAAAATATGCAGTCCACTGCGTAAAATGTAAGACTGGACAGTACTCCAATGAGTTTAAACAAATTGCCCATTGTTTGTTTGCGTGTTTGGGAACTCAGTTTATAAATTTATTGACTCGCTTTCACGAACTCTTTTAGGAATCGTTTTCCATAATTCAAGTCCAATGAATCATATGAGATTCTGAAGTATCTGAACTAAATTCAACAAGACATTTCACCAAAGGTGTTAACTATTAATACTTATTCCGTACAATATGGGAGTGAAACTGCGCAACAGCCAGACAAGCAACTTAACGAAAGGGGTGGCATTGGTAGACAGCATGTAAGTGACGGTTGCGTCACGGATGCCGTTAGCCAATGCCATTCTGTTCGTGCTTGTCCTTCGGCAAATGGTCATTCTTCATCTTTCGGGATTTTACTCCCGATAAATAAAGAATGTCGCTTTGACGAACTGTTGGTGCGGTTTCGCAGATGGGTGGGACAAAGTAATAAAAAGGGAAGACGGCTTGACGCTTATAATAGCAGTACGCATGCGGTTATAAGAGTAAACTTGCTAATAGTGGCTATAAAAGTAAACATGGTTGTATGAGCAAAACAAAAGCGACCGAAGCCGCTTTGTTTATTGGAGAGAATGAAGAAATCCTATTTCTTGCCTTTCTTGGTAGGCTTTTCAGGCTCAGCCGCTGGAGTTTCCTCCTTGTCTGGTGTAGGATAGAACTTGTTTGCGATGAAGACGATGCGGTTATGCTTGGTGCCTTGCTGATCAACCCACTCATCTGGTTTGAAGTAGCCCTCGACGGTGAGCATGGTTCCCTTCTGCAGCTTGTCGAAAGAGTCAACATGCTCGTTCTTGCGCCATGCCTCCATGTTCATGAAAGCTGATACTCTGTTGGTTTCCTCACCATTCTTCTCCTGACGGCTGACTGCCAATGAGAAACGTGCTACAGAAGCGTTGGTGAACTGACGGATTTCTGCGTTGTTGCCTACGAATCCTGTTACTACGAAAGTGTTCTCGATCTTTTTCATATTGAATTACTTTTTGAAGTGAAACTTAATTTTTACATGCAATTCAAAAGCAGGGATGTGGCACATGAGGGCAGCACCATGAAAATCGACTATAATACTCGTTTTCTGTTGGCGGTGAGGAGAAAAAGGAAGATTATCGGCTATTTTATTGGTCACAGCGAAGCGACCGCACAAGACGGATTCCATCTGTCGAAGCATCACGCTACCTTTGCATAGGAAAAATAGTGGCTTCAAAAAATCGGTAATTCAGAAAAGGACGCAAGAACACCGTAACAGCATCGTATGGCTCAATCATTTGCAGCAACCATCACCAATGCAAAACACGTTTCCATGGCGTGTGCCGTCATAAACAATGGTAAACCAACAGGCAATACTCTTTTCCGCATGGAGGGTGGTCGCATGAGCATATTGACAAAGACAAGCAGAAGGAGAACCTGCTCCGAAGGCTACTCCTATTTGTAGAGGAAGGTAAGCATGAGCAACCAACTACAATCGCAATGCTGCAAACAAGATCCATCCTCAGACAAAAGGCTTCATTGTACGAAAAGCTCCAAGAAAGGCGTAGTCGCAGATTTTATCTCATACAAAGAGGCAGGTCGCCATTTGGCGAATACAACCATCAAAGCATAGCCATATAAAAGTGTATCGTCAAACGATGAAGGGAGTTTGCCATTACATACAAAAGGGCTTTTACTGGCGGAAAGAAAAAAGATGCCTGGCGAGTATAACCTTCACCAAGCATCCTTTTCGTCAGTCATAGACAAGAACGTCATCACGTCTTTCTACAATTTCCTTGCCATTACGCAATTTCACCACGATGTCCTCACCATAGTCTGCAACCACGAACCCTTCTGTGCGTCCTCTGTAGGGTATCAGTAGTGTGCAACTGCAACCGATAATGTCGGTCAATTCTTCGTATTCAAACATAGCTCTATAAAGTTTATGGGTTCTCCGAATGATAAATCACCTTGCACTCCTCAACCTCGGCAGGTAGTCCAAAGGCAGGATAATGTGAGAATGATGCGTTTCCGTCTTGGCTGAGTGGAGAAACAATCTCCACTTGCCATTTCTGCATGAAGCCATCAACAATCTTGATGTCTTCATCACTCAATCCCGTAGGGTCGCCATTGATGATATAGCATAATGCCCAAGTGGGGATTTTCTCTATCGTCTCAAATCTTTCCATCAGTCAAACGTGAACTTGTTTATATAATAATAGGTGTCCACGTTCTCATACTCATAGCCGTTGATAAAATCCACCATTTCATCATCGGTTCTGTCACCTTGCGAGATACCCATCTTCTCACACCAATTGGTAATCGCATCTTGGCAAGTGTCAAAGACGTTTTCCCAAGCTTCCTCGAATGGCTCACCCGAAGAACTCACACAGCATTCCTCTGGGAAGAAGCCTTGCTCGTCGTGGACATAGAAAATGTCGCATCCACATTCTATCTCACGATAACTGATGGAAAGTTCTCCACCAAGAACATTGTTCAGTTCATCAAAGAACTCCTCACAGGCAGACCAAGCACTTTCGGTGTCAAAGGACAACAAGCAGATGTTCTCGTCTGCCTCAAACTCTGCCCAATAGATATATCCTCTTACCGATATGTCCATCTTCTCATAGTCGATGCCATAGTGTTCCGCCAACTTGTAGAGATATACGTTCTTGGTGTTCACCTCCATTGTTTGGAGCGTGTTCCAAAGGTCGGCTACCGCCTTGCGTTCGCCCATCACCTTGTACTGAGTGTCACAAATGTTTGCCATAAGTCTTCATTTTTTTTCCCTAATTTTGCATCTGCAATTTCGGGATTGATTAAAATTTTGTTGCCTCAAAAGGTGTCTGTGCTTTTCCTGCAAGGTTCTCTGCTCAAATACGACCTGCAAGGTGGAGATTTTAGCAAGAGACCATAGGCACTGACCTTGCAAGGAATATGGGTACAGACATTACCTTTGCAACCAAATTTATCAAAGCCCAGAAATGGTGATGAAGATACATGTAACGGAGTAACAATTAGAAAAGTTGAGTTGTAAGGATAAAAGAACCAAGAACGACTTGAAACAAGCGATTACAAGTGGAAAGTAACAGAAATCATACAAGAGTTCTTACTGGCGGAAAGAAAGAGAACGACAACCCAATACTGCACATGGCACGGTTGGGCTATCGCTCCGCAATTCGTTCAGTTCATCCAATCCATTAGTATATATATCCTAAGATGAATGAATTTATATTTGTGTATTGGCTTTGGTTGCAGCCATAGACAAGTAACACATCTTTTTTCTTTCCGCCAGTAAAAATGGTTCTTGAAGTAAAAGTAACAGGAAAAATGGTTGTTGGGTAGCAAAATTTGTTGCACAAGATTTGTTTTTCATTTTGTTGGTTCTTTCTTGTCACCCAATAAAATGATGCTTACGTTTGAGTTTTCATGTACCTGCTGATAATCAAGTAGGTAACAAATAAGAAATATCGTCTTTCAATGTACAACGCTGATACAACGCCGAAAGCCCCACGCCTGTGTACGTATATAGAATGCACTCTTGACAATGAGCGATAGAATCGTCCAAAGCCAATGAGGGCTGTATACAATACACCTCATGAGGCGTTCCCGTTGCTTTGTTCTTGACAACTTTTGCTCGAACTGCCAGATTCTTACTGC
>NZ_JBNPLT010000067.1:0-3754 GCF_050313615.1 Prevotella sp. SGI.167
CAACATAAATATTTTTGGTAGATGGTTCTAATTTACAGATAGAAATAACTTCATCTATAGTTCTCTTTTCGAATAAACACATATTATTATTCTATATCTCGTAATTGTACTACATTGCCCATATGTTTTGATAATATTTCAAAAGAATGCGTTGCAATTATAAACTGTGCATGATTATCACTAACAAAAAAATTCAATGTATTCATAAGCATACGCTGCCACTTAATGTTAAGTGAGATTTCTGGCTCATCTATAATAATGAAGGAGCATTTTGAACTGTTGCGTATAACTTTACTAAACAATATAAGCAACTGTTTTTCACCAGATGACAAGCAATCAAAAGATACCTGTTCTCCATTTTTTACATGACGTATAGAGAAACCGTCACTTACAGAAAAAGAAATAGTCTTTTCATGTAAATAAATAGATAAACTTTCTAGCATATATGAAAGAATTTCCATCAAATCATTCAAAGCCCTCATCTTGTTATTAAGCGTCTCTATATATGGAGTAAGTATTGCCTGAACAACTCCTATCTTAGACTTCTGCGTTCTATCAATATTCTGCAGCAAATATTTATAATCGGTTTCATTAAGAAATCCCATATCAACATAAGGCTTGGCCTTTTCCGCAATAATCTCAAGTTCCTTCTTGATATCTTCCAAAGACTTTTCGTTTTCTTCAACCGAATTATTTACAGAGAACTGCTCAATAAGTTTAGCATATATATTAGAAGTGCCTTCCTCTCCTTTTTTTGAAGCAGATAAAGCCCTATTTATAAGCCACTCTTGCAATAAACGAATTTCATGTTCAACTTCTTCTTCACGCTTTTCAATTCTTCTTATTCTCATTCTGCTATTAAAGGTCTCTATTTCTTCAATGGCAGTATGATCCACCCCATTAATTTCTTTTCTACGATCTGAAATGAAAAGAATATCTTCATCCTTAAGTAAATCCAACAACAGAAAATATTTTTTTTCTGCTGGAGAATATCTTGTCCCAATAGCCCACTTTTCATCATCCCTTTCAGCACGTAAAGTAAATGTATCAGTTTGACCCTTTATGCTATAAGAAATAGAATATTTGCCCAACCAATGAAACTCATCATTTTCCCTAAAGGCCTTAATATAACTGCCATCCGTAAAACTTATCAAGAAAGACTCAAAAGCAATATTTGCAAGTTCAGACTTATGACCATTTCGTTCTTTATTAGACAACAGATAATTAATCATACGTAAAATGGTCGATTTTCCCGTACCATTATCACCATAAAGAATCATTAAATTATCAAATGTAACCTCATTTGATGCATATTGTAAATCATAGTTATATACACCAAATAATTTTCTAACTTCAATCTTTGATATTTTTAACTTACCCATAATTATAAAAATAAATAAAACTCTATTTGGGGATTCCCTTTTGTATTAACAATCTTGCAAATGCATCTTGTATAGTTTACAACAAGGAAAAAATTAGAACCCCATTGCAGTATCGCTCTGCACTCAGCCGTCACTCGGATGGGATTATAATTTATAAGCGTTATTTGATAACTTACTTATAATTCTCTACAAATGGTTTTATTTGATCAATAAAGCGTTCAGTATATACCGAAGCTCCCTCTTTTGTCAAGTGAACAGCATCGCTGAAATAACTCATTTCTGTATTATGCCCAAAGAAACTTGTATTATCAATGAAAGGTATCCCATTTGCCTTTGCTATCTTTCTGATTGGTTCATATTCTATTGAGTTTGTTCGTTTATACAAAGGAGAAATGACAAAAATAAGTTTAGTTCCATTTTCTTTGCATTCACGGATAAGTTTCTCCATGTAGTGGATTTTTACCGTATCCAGCTTTTCATCATGGACAAATGGTTTATCATCGACAATTGGCTCTTTTACCATCTTACTTTCTGAAGGTTGATAACCTTTTATGTTATTTACCCTTGCTATAGATAAATCACAAAGAGTTTGCACACCTATACCATTATAGCGATACATAGAACTTACGTCTTTAACAGCTTCTACTTTATCAACGTCTGATATATAGGAACGAATTTTCTGATTCCAATAATATGGACGAAGTGTTTTTAGATATTTGATATTGTCTCCTTTTAGATAATCAAAATTTGGCTGAATATCATAAACTATAACCTTCGGACGATATCTTCTATTTATCATTTGATACAACCCATAGAATAGAAGAATACCTTGACCGTCAAAACCACAATTATAGCAACTCTTTCCTAATGATTTCTCTATCATTGTTGCATCATAGTGATGAACAGCACGAGAGCTACCAAAAATCAACATGTCTTCATTCGTTTGTTTCGCAATATGTGCTATTCTTTCAGTTGAGCCACTCTTTGCATGTGCAAAAAGAAAGTCAAAACATAAGCCACATAATATATCAGTTAAAACTACCAGTCCAAAAAATAAAACTAATTTATTGATAAACTTTTTCATTGTCTTAGCTTTTTAGAATGACACATAGATAAACGAGCCTGAATCAAGAACTCCATAAAGTATAATGCTTGCGAATAAAAGCAAGTATGCCGTCCATCTTAGAACCGTTGATTTGCCCCTAATTAAAGAGAATTTATAAGGCCAGTATTCCTTCATAAATTCACTTCCAAAAAGTCCTAAAATAGCAGTGTAGACAATATAGCTATACATAGGACTTTCAACTCTGCCACCTGCATTACTAAACATACGGATTATTATATCAAAAGCCTCTCCTATTGTTGGCATACGGAAAAAGATCCATGCAAAACTTACCAAACAAAAAGTTATGAAGATTCTAACACATCGAATAGTAGTCAGTCGAATATTTTTTTCTTTCAATTCTTTTTTCAACCAGTCACCCATTAGTGCTTTTTCTACAATCTGGAAAAATCCGTGGAGTACACCCCATAAAACAAAAGTCCAGTTGGCTCCATGCCACAGTCCACTAACCAGAAAGGTTATAAGAATATTAAAATACTGACGAATTTTCGAACAACGATTTCCACCTAAATTGATATATACATGAGTCGTAAGCCAATGTGTCAATGAAATATGCCAACGTTTCCAAAACTCTGTAACAGATGCTGCTAAATATGGACGTTCAAAATTATTAATAAGGTTAAAACCAAGCATCTTGGCAATACCGACTGCCATGAAAGAATAACCTGCAAAATCACAATAGATTTGTACTGTATAAGCAAGACTTGCTTTAACACATGTCATACTGGTATAATAATCATAATGTCCATAGACAGTATCAACAAAATCCCCCAACCTATCAGCGATAACAACCTTTAGAAACATTCCCCAAAGCAATACCTGCAAACCCGTCTTAGCCTGTTCAAATTTGAAACATCGTGACTGTTTTATCTGTGGCATTAAGTCTTTAGCAGTACTGATTGGTCCTGACATGACCTGCGGAAAGAAACTCACAAAGAGCGCAAAATCCAAGTAACTTTTTTCCGCAGAAATACGTTTGTGGTACACATCCATTAAATAACCAACAGCTTGAAAAGTATAAAACGATATGCCCACTGGTATAGCCCAATTTAAACCTGGTAACATAAAATGTAGTCCTGTGGAGGTCAAAACAGACGTGATGCTTTCATTCAAAAAATTAAAATATTTGAAAATGAGAAGTGGTAATAATCCCAAAAGCACAAAACACCAACAAACGATTAATTTCCTTTTACCTATTTCTTGTTTGTTTAAAATAATGCCCCCCCAGACCGTCCGAAAACCTTGATTT
>NZ_JBNPLT010000068.1:0-3669 GCF_050313615.1 Prevotella sp. SGI.167
CATGGCAGGCTATGCTACATTGATGGGTTCATACCTCGAATGGTATCCAAAATAGGAACCGCCGTATGCGGAACCGCATGTACGGTGGTGTGAGAGGTCGGAAAACGAAAGTAGGAGAAAAACTACTTCGTTTTCCTCCTACTCGATTAGATTATCCTTGGTAGAAAGTAGGAGCAAATGAACCAACACAATTGAAGAACTCTTGAGCTATCTTTTCTACACCCAGAGTTTTGAGTAATTGAAAATCTTCTTGTGAAGCCTGTATGCAGAATCTTTGATTTTTCATGCCGAGGAACTTCACCCTACTGAGCAATGTTGTCTGGGAAGGATCTATTATTCTTGATAGAAATTCATTCCATTGCTCTTCCCCACACTTTTCCATTTGGATCTTGCTTTTTTCAGGTTTCACAACATGAGCAAACAAGTCACCTACAACAGGTTCTTTGGTTCCGCTAGCTTTAGGAAGTCCTTTCCTATCCAATATCTTGCCATTGATATGGGCTTTTCCCAAAGCTGTTCTTTTGATTTTAAACACCAGAGCTTCAGGATTACCTCTTGTTTGTCCCCTTTTGTATATTGGTGTGCAATCAGTGAACATTATATCAATTTTGTCTTCTTTACTTAGTTTTGCAAAATCTTCTTGTACTGCATCCAATACTTGTTTCTTAAATTGAGAGAATTTTGGATACTGTTCTTCCTCTACTGTTCCGTCTTCAGCTATTTTAGCCATACCTAGATATTCTTTCAGTTGCATGAAAGGTACTTTTATGGTCATTTTGCCTTTATTTATTCCCATTTGACGCAGTAGAAAGAGATATATTCTTGGAGTGTTAAGTCGGCTAGCATATCGTGCAATCAAGGCTATATGATGAATGAAGCCTTGGCTCATGTCAAATGCATATTTGGCAACAACTGGGTCAATTTTTAACTCGACCTCTCCTTTTGACCTATCGTATGATACTCCCTGTTTTGTATAGCCGTTTGTCACAATATCTTCTGTTATGTTTGAAAATACGTGCTGAATAACGGCTTTGCCATCTATTTTGATTCTCACACTAAAGTCTAGGAGTTCTTTAAGAGTTTTACGCAGATCTTTATAGTGGCTTGATTCTATACCTAATTCACTCAATTTAAGTTTGATTTTAGGTACATTCATGGCAACGTGTTCTTTATCTACTTCAAACATATAGTCTGAACGTAGATTTCCTTTTTCACGCTTTTCGTTGAAGTATCTCGTAACGTATTCTTGTAGATGTGAACTTACGCAAAACAATATATGTTGCTGGGAAAGCGTGCATTGTTTGTCTATCTTGGTGAAACTAAATGGAGTATTTATCCACTGCTCATCAACATGGCTCTTTGCTATTTCATTTTTTTTATCTGTCATATTGATATTTCTGTTAGTATAAACAATGATTTTGTTTTTTGTTGTCGAAATCCCGTTTTTTAGTTTCCAAATAAGTAAACTTGATCCATAGTCTAAAAATTTTAGATTATGGTTGTCTCTTAAGACTCGTTTTTCTTAACTTGTATGTACAATCTTATTGCTTCACGTATGATTTCTTCATAATTCATCCCTTTGCTGCTAAGTTTAATCAGCATCAGTTCTTTAAAGTCTTCTTCTGACAGATATGTCTGAACTGCATGCATGGTTGCTCTTTTTTCTGCCAGACTCATTTTTTTCTTTTTTGCCGGTTGTTTTGCCGGTTGCTCTATATTATGCATAACAGGTTGTTCTACTGGTTGTTCTGCGCCTGGACGAACTGCCTTATTCATAATACAAAAGGCTGCACGAAAATCCTTTCCCATTTTTCCTAATTATTTAAAATTAAACAATTCTTTAATAACCAATTCATAATCTATTGCGGCTGAGCAATAAGGGGCATAATGAAACAAATCTTGTTTTACTGTTTGAGCCTCATTAACCTTGATACAGCGTCGAACACCATGTTTTAGAATTTTTTCTTTATATTTTTCACGTAGAGTTGATAAAGCTTGTCGCACAATGACAGGTCTCTCGTCCAGCATAACTGGCAATAACCCTAACAATTCCAAATCTTTATTCAACGCAAAACGACCTTCTTTGACTTCCTTCATTGCTGCAAGAACAGCGGATAATCCAAAAACAGACAAGCCTTCCATCTGAACAGGAATAAGCAAATGACTGGCCACCACCATTGCGTTGTAAGTAGATAGCGACATTGCTGGAGGACAATCTATAAAGATGTAATCAAAGTAATCTATTGGATTACTTATGCTCTCACCTGTATAATCAATACAGTCACTATTGATGCATGCGCCTAACACTTGACGAGGTGCACCTGTGTTTTGAAGAAAAGGATCGACATCCTGCATCTTTGCAGAGCCAGGAACATAATATACACCTGTTTCTGTTTTGTAGATAGGTAATCCCTTACATGCGATCATTGACTCAAAAACAGTAGCACACCCTTCTGGTGCATGATTTAAAAGGGTCAAGTTGCATTGAGGATCTAAGTCTATCTCAAGGATTCTTAATGTTTTATCCTTTCTCAACATTCCTGCTGCAAGATTTTGCACTGTTGTTGTTTTGCCTACGCCTCCTTTATTGTTGACGATAGCCAAAATCATTTTCAGTTTATTTTCCATGTTTTTGACTTTTAATTATTCATTTTTGTGCAAAGATACATTATTAATTTGAAATAGCCAAATTTTAAATTACTTTTTTACATGGAAACATGTTTTTTGACGAACATGTTTTCATGAATAAATTCTAACTTATGTTTTGTGTGAGTTAAAGTGTTAGAACACAGGTGTCTAAGATATAGTATGAATGTTTTGTAAACATACATGAAAACATGTTGTATTGCAAACATGTTGTCATGATATTCTGTAAATATGAAAGTCGTTATGCATGAGTGACATTTTATAAGTTTTTCTCATTCTATAAGTAATCTTTGAAGTATATTTATATGGTTCACTGTCTTTATATGTTTATCGTATGCATGTAAACATGAAAGCATGAATACTTGAAAACATACCTACATGATACATGTAAACATGCATACTTGGATTTGTGTTTTCATGATTTTGTTATCTTTATATCTATGCGTCTGTTTGAATTGACAGATGATATAGTAAAATGTCTTGATATTAAGCTGTTAAAAGGATTGTGAAAATTTATATATATGCTGTTATATTTGTATTTTTATCCATAACTTTTCGGAAAACATGTTTGCATGATTACATGTCAGTTTGCAAACATGTAATTTAGCGCACAAGTAAATATTAAATATGAAAACATGAACTATAGTAAACATGTAGACATGTTTATTCTTCGATGCATGCAATATTATTCTATTATTTAGCCTCATATTTTGATCGGATTCATTTTGTTTTTGTCTGCAACTTCTGAAATGATGTGAGAATAAACTAGCAAAAATATATAATATTATAAAATAAGGTATGGCTGTACAAAATAAATATTTAATTGTTTACAACTGTTAAAAAGTCGCCATTTATCGAACTTTTTTGTCGAAGAATTTGGTGGAATGGAAAATAGTTAGTACCTTTGCACTCGCTTTTGAGAAATACGGTTTCTCTTAGCAATTAAAGAAAGAGTTCTTTGAAAGATTTTACATAAACAGACAAGTAGTACAAGAAGCGGTTTTGGATTACACCTTAATTATA
>NZ_JBNPLT010000069.1:0-3372 GCF_050313615.1 Prevotella sp. SGI.167
TCCATAAAGGTACGATTAGAACGGGGCAGATGAAACAGCGTATGCTCATGACAACCGTATTTCAATTCCATAAAGGTACGATTAGAACAGAAGGCAGCGAAGGACGAAAAGACCGCCGAGGGTGATTTCAATTCCATAAAGGTACGATTAGAACGTCAGTTGATAGGCGATGGTATCGAACTGCGAGGCGATTTCAATTCCATAAAGGTACGATTAGAACAGCCTTCGGTAAGCAGTTTGAGCCGCTGAATCATATTTCAATTCCATAAAGGTACGATTAGAACCTCAACATGCAGAAGTACACAACAAACGTACTACATTTCAATTCCATAAAGGTACGATTAGAACGGGTTCAATCCCTCACCTCTACCCCTCGAAGTTTATTTCAATTCCATAAAGGTACGATTAGAACCACATACCATAAGCGTGAAATAGCATAATCGTAATATTTCAATTCCATAAAGGTACGATTAGAACCAGTCTTGCTGCTACTTTCTTTACTTGCTCTGAAATTTCAATTCCATAAAGGTACGATTAGAACAGGTTCTTCAATGGAGTGAGTACCTTTAAGTCAAAAATTTCAATTCCATAAAGGTACGATTAGAACTGATAACTCCTTCGATGTATGCTACGATCACAATCATTTCAATTCCATAAAGGTACGATTAGAACGGAAGAATGCCTATTACGAGGCATTGCGAAAGTATCATTTCAATTCCATAAAGGTACGATTAGAACTGAGGTGACAATAATGCATTGCAAAACGGCTCCAATTTCAATTCCATAAAGGTACGATTAGAACTCCATTGCCATTCATCTTGAGTGCAGGTTCCCTTCCATTTCAATTCCATAAAGGTACGATTAGAACGAGAGAGCTTCTATACAGCTCCAGCCGAAGAGATATTTCAATTCCATAAAGGTACGATTAGAACGTACAGACAGCTAACCAGCTGGCAACATACCCGGTATTTCAATTCCATAAAGGTACGATTAGAACATTGTGACGGGCAATACATAAACCACCTTCACGCCCTTATTTCAATTCCATAAAGGTACGATTAGAACAGATATTTTGCTCCTGCTTTGTTAAAATGATTATATTTCAATTCCATAAAGGTACGATTAGAACTCCACCAGGCGTGATGATACCTCCGTGGTGTTCCATTTCAATTCCATAAAGGTACGATTAGAACTACCGATGGTGAGCACATCCTTTCTCTGACTTCCAAATTTCAATTCCATAAAGGTACGATTAGAACATTTGTAAAGATACTCGGGTAGCTACTGTTACCTTATTTCAATTCCATAAAGGTACGATTAGAACTGATCCCCCGCCAAGGCCTTAAACCTTTGCACCCATTTCAATTCCATAAAGGTACGATTAGAACTGTATTCTCCGAATACCCTTTTGTATAGACTAGATATATTTCAATTCCATAAAGGTACGATTAGAACAAGATATTACTAACTATCTCATCATCAAGAAGACCGCATTTCAATTCCATAAAGGTACGATTAGAACAACTGTATGAGATAGCCGAAATGATTTGGCAGAATAATTTCAATTCCATAAAGGTACGATTAGAACGTGTGATAGGTTCAGACGGTGGGCGGTGTGTGCTCATATTTCAATTCCATAAAGGTACGATTAGAACGCCGCAACAAAATCATAATTAAACCTTTTAAATTTTATTTCAATTCCATAAAGGTACGATTAGAACGGGCGGTGTGTTCCTCATCGGTGGGCGTTCCTCCATTTCAATTCCATAAAGGTACGATTAGAACGGGAGGCAGTCTGCGATTATGCTAATAATAAAGGTAATTTCAATTCCATAAAGGTACGATTAGAACGAAGGATGTTCTGGATAAGGCAAAGGCTGACCTGGATTTCAATTCCATAAAGGTACGATTAGAACGAACGCCAACCGATGAGCACACACCGCCCACCGTCATTTCAATTCCATAAAGGTACGATTAGAACAAGAGAGCGCAGCCACTTTCGAGCCTTCAATGTTTGCATTTCAATTCCATAAAGGTACGATTAGAACATCAATGAAGCGTTGAACGAGTACTTGAAATATCACATTTCAATTCCATAAAGGTACGATTAGAACTATAATAGAGTTATTAATTAATCATTTAAGCCCTATTTCAATTCCATAAAGGTACGATTAGAACTTCTTTCTTTCGCTTTCGCTTTCGGTGGTTTCGTCAATTTCAATTCCATAAAGGTACGATTAGAACCTGTTGTTCAAGACTTATCAAATTTGAGCCTGGTAATTTCAATTCCATAAAGGTACGATTAGAACTGGAAGCCTTGAATCGTACAATGCGATAGATACCCATATTTCAATTCCATAAAGGTACGATTAGAACGTGCAATCGTGTCGTGGCTGCTACTTCAAGTTCCATTTCAATTCCATAAAGGTACGATTAGAACATATCGAAGGCGATCATGTATCGAAAGATACCCGATTTCAATTCCATAAAGGTACGATTAGAACCCCACATCGCCATTTCCACCTTCTTACCATCGAAGATTTCAATTCCATAAAGGTACGATTAGAACTGCAGCCTGCATCTTCTAAGATAGAAACGAAGGTATTTCAATTCCATAAAGGTACGATTAGAACTACAGAAGATACTTGCCTGCAGCTTATGCGTAACCAATTTCAATTCCATAAAGGTACGATTAGAACGTAAAATGAAAAAAGAAACCTACAAAAAGGATGATATTTCAATTCCATAAAGGTACGATTAGAACACAGCAAAAACGGCGGGCAGATACGCCCGCATCGCTATTTCAATTCCATAAAGGTACGATTAGAACTATACGTGCTTGTTATCAACTGATAAGCAGTACGGTAATTTCAATTCCATAAAGGTACGATTAGAACGGTTGCAGCGCTTCACCCTCAAGGTGTGTTAATGTGATTTCAATTCCATAAAGGTACGATTAGAACGCTTCCTCGACATTTTCATGATGCACGCCGCTTATATTTCAATTCCATAAAGGTACGATTAGAACTTTGAATCCTCCTGCTCTATCTGTGTTCCGACTCTATTTCAATTCCATAAAGGTACGATTAGAACTTTTTATGAAGATCTCAAAAACATCAAATAAGAGATTTCAATTCCATAAAGGTACGATTAGAACCAGCGCTAGCTTTTATCAATCGATTCTCAAACAAGTATTTCAATTCCATAAAGGTACGATTAGAACCACTCTAGCAAAGGCTATCAAATTCCTTATGCCTTAATTTCAATTCCATAAAGGTACGATTAGAACTCTAAGAATTTCTTTCCCGCTCTCAGATAAGCCTATTTCAATTCCATAAAGGTACGATTAGAACGTGACATCAATCCATTACC
>NZ_JBNPLT010000070.1:0-3214 GCF_050313615.1 Prevotella sp. SGI.167
GCGGGTACACCCCGAACCGAACTTTAATTAGCAAGATTTTCAAAGATCTCTCGTGCTTACAGCGTATAGCTGCTTAGCACATTATTGAATTATTAACGAACTATTGTACAAAATCAAGTCCGTTTCATTGCAAAATACTGCATAAAAGACTATAATTCAACTGTTTCAAAGATCGAATTGCCCTTTTTTATTGGACAGTAGTGAAATCGATTGACAAGACATAGTATCAGATTTAGCTATCTTTGCATCCCAAATGCATAATATAAAAGTACGTTACCACATTGTGGGAAAACAAGAAGAGTTGCAAGAGATATATGACCTCTATCAGACTTTCATACAGAAAGAACGCCCTGCTATGGAAGAAGACGAGGCCGATGATTGGGAAGGAAACATCATCTTAGCTCTTGGTGTGGACTATGGGACTTGCAATCTCTGTGGTAATATCAAGAAATGCGAACTTTCAGAAGGCTTTCTCTATATAGAAGCGGAAGAACTCGCATTGATTACTGACTTCCGCGTTCTTCTCAAAAATCGTTTCAAGGATTTGGAAATCTATTTCGCTACAGAAGATCCAGAAAACGAAACATATGTGACTAATGATACAGATGGCAAGTATTTTCACGACCTGCCTGATGATCATTTCATAGCTCCATTAGATTATTGACGTATGGGACCAAAAACATTTCTAGCAGCTCTAATGTGCCTAATCATCGTAGCCCTCATGTGCTCACCCATTTTCCTCGTATGGCACGGTTTTACTATGGGTGGTTCAGTAATAGTCAGAATAGCATTTATCGTGATAGGGCTCATTCTATTGCGTTTATTCAAGCCAATTTCTAATCTTACTGGCAAGGACTACAAGATATTCTGATAGTTTCGACTATAAAGGCTACAAATTTGATCGAAGGTGGTATCACTCTGTTTAGCGTGATACCACCTTCTTTTGTTTGGCATTCATATCAGGAATGAAGCAGAAGCCAAGTTTGCTTACTACAGTCGCAAGGTTGTCTGGCAAGAATTCTGCATAAACTCGCTCTGTTACGCCTGTTGAAGCGTGACCTAACAATCTGCTTATCTCACTGATTTCAGCTCCGTGTGCAAGCGCTAAAACTGCCCAAGTGTGTCTTGATACATGGAAAGTCAAGTCTTGATTCCATTTTAAATCATGAGATATACAACGAAGCGAAGTATTGATGGTATTATTCCAGGAATTTCTACGACGGTATATCGCCTCATGGTCATTTATATCGAAGTTCTCTGGCAATAGATCAAAAACAAAGACTTTGTTTCTACCCTTCCATTTTTCAAGAATACGAATGAGTGGTTCACTCAAAGGTATGGTATTTCGGTTTCTCGTCTTGACTTGTATTTTACTGATGAAATTCTTATTGAAATCAATGTCTTTCCATCGGAGCGTCATCACATCAACCATTCGCATACCGCAAGCATGGAAGGCAAACAGCCACATCTCCAAAAACTCTTTTCGTCGAGGTTGTTCGATGGTATTATAAACGGAAACTAACTCAGCAAGTCTCTCTTCAGTGAGATACTTGATATTCCTCTCTTCTTCATCAAGCCGGTCCTCTTCTTTCATATACAAGTCCTGGAGAGATGCATTAAGCTGATGAGAGATATAACCTAACTGACAAGCATATTCACACGCCTGAAGAATCGGACAAAGAGTCTTGTTAACTGTTGTTGCTTTCTTTTTTGCCAAGAGTCGATACTTACGGAAGTCAAGCAATAAGTCTTCACTAATATCTGAGACATAAATGAATTCCTTATGCTCACCATGTGTACCTTTGTGTTCAAGCAACAGGTATTCCTCAAACTGATTGAGATATGAAATACCATTCTTGCAAGTACTGAAACCTATCTTGCCTTTCTCATAACGTTTTTCCATCAACTCTTTAGCAAACTCTATGAAGTCCTTTCCTTCATCAGGTCGCAAAGCATTGTCATTATCTTCGAGAAAAGATCGAATCACATCACAAGTAATATGCTGATGCATTTCATAATACTTATGTATCTTCACATCTATATCTTCGATACGCTTATGAAGAGCATGATTATAATACTTATAGTCAATATCGGTCGTGGCACGTATTTCACCAATACCGCAATAGCCTTTCTCATTCCATTCCTTTACTGACACACTTATACCAGTTGATTTACGAATAGAATCAGCATGCCAATTGTATTCTATATACAATGGATACTTTTTACCAGACTGCACCATCTTTGGTATACGCAGTCTCAATCGTCCTTTCGGATAAAGTCTTGAAATTCTTCCCATATTAAAATACCTTTTTATTAATTATGGCACTATGTACGCGAAGATAGTAGAAAAGTTTATCATATCACTCCTTTTTTATAAACTTCAGATGATTTTAGTATGAAGTAAGGAGAATAATAAGAGAAGAAAAGATGAAATTAACCGATCAGAAAAGAAAGAATTTCAGGATATACCGATTATTGATCATTTAATTATGTAAAATAAGGCCATTAGAACGGTAAAATTGGCGGAAAAAGACGGCAAAAAGCCATATAGGAATTTCATGAGAAATCACCTATATGGCTCATTTCCATTATCTTATACTGATAATCGTAATCGATGAACGATTAGTACTCGTCATCATTCCAGAGGAAATCATCCTTTGAAGGATAATCAGGCCAGATGTCTTCGATGCTTTCGTAAACATCCCCTTCGTCCTCTATTTCCTGCAAATTCTCCAGAACTTCCAGAGGCGCACCAGAACGAGTTGCATAGTCAATCAACTCTTCTTTTGTTGCAGGCCATGGTGCATCTTCAAGCTTTGAAGCTAATTCAAGTGTCCAATACATAGCTTAATTATTTAACGTTTTATGAATTTGGCTGCAAAAGTAATAAAATATATTGTAACTACAAGTTTTTCTCTCATTTTTTTTCATAAAAGAACATAAATTCTCTAGAAAACATATCATACAAGAAAAAAACGGGGGATAAAAGTAAAAAGGTAAAAAAGGAAAAGAGTAAAAAGGTAAAAGAGTAAAAAGGTAAAAGAGTAAAAAGGTAAAAGAGTAAAAAGGTAAAAGGAAAAAACAGCTAAAAGAATCTGCGTCATCTGCGAATTGAAAATCGGCGGCCGAAGGGAAAGCCAAATCTGCGTGACAAAAAACAATCAGCATAAAAAAATAATCAGCGTGAGAAAAAGAAAGATTCGCGTGAGAAAAC
>NZ_JBNPLT010000071.1:0-3077 GCF_050313615.1 Prevotella sp. SGI.167
ATTCAGATAAATTCGCAACATTTCGTTTGCTACTATTTTTGCAACTTTAAAATCGCAAATCGTAGAAAAATTAGGGTCTCTTTCAAAATAAAATGTTTCCATTGTCATTTGAATATCTTGTTTTCCTCTCAGAAAAAAGTACTTATCCAAATGCGTACTTCCCGAACGGTAGTATTTATAGAAATCAATGTTCTTATTGTAGAAATTCTCTAACTGATTCAGTTCATTGATGAAATAATTTTTCAGCACACAATCTTGTCCGTTGGGGCGCATCATTTCGATGTTATACACTTTCCTGTAATAGATTAGTTTACTAAAAAACTTGGGTTTTATTATCTTGAAAAAGAATATTTCATCCATTTCACTTTTGAACTTATAAAACGAAACTATTTCTTTCAATTCCGAGAACCCCTGTTCCAACAGCAATATTATTTGAGGAATATCTTTAATCCTGTCATTTAAATCGAGTTCATGCATCCTGATTTGATGTTCTAATTTTTCTGCAATGTTTTTTATCTTATCTTTCATTTTTATTGATTTTGAGTAAAAAAAAGGATGATATCGTCAGTTGACGACACACAAAGGCGTTCACTGAATTCCGATAGGATTCAGTGAACGCGAAGCAACAACATGTCGCTGAAAGATAATTAGTGATAGATTTGCCAGAAATACATAATACAGAATTTGTTGAAATCAACACCTAATCTTACTTATAACTTCCTTTGATTCCGTAGTCGGTATCCTGATTATTCAGCGATTTAGTACCGACAAGATGAGTTTTTCCGAAATTAAAATTCCAAGTGAGCGTGGCAACGAGAATTCGGGATGCATCGCTAAAACTTTCTCTTCGGAAAGGCGCTTGTGCATTTTTGTTTTCCATAATGGTTCGGGAAACATTCTTAAACGGATTGAACGCACCTATGCCAAAAGAAAAATTAGTCGCATTGTACCGGATAGCCAAGTAGTGATAATTACCATCCTTTATGACGGTTTCGCCGTATAACCTTTCGTCAAAAGGCTGTAGCTGGCCTATCAGCATCCATTTCTTATACATTGCCAAAACATCTGCCCTGTAATAAAAATTAGAATGGGTATGCGAATAGTTGTTCCCACGACTGTCAAAGTGGTTGAAGCCTCCTGTAACCGAAAATTGCAGGAAGTTTTTTATCATCCCTACTTTCAATGTTATCTCCGCATTATACTTATTCCAATCTTTCATGTTTTCGGGCATTGTCAGGAACACATTTCCATGTTCTCTTTTCGATTCCATGATAGGATTGTGTTTGTAGTGATGATGCAGGCTTGCATTGAAAGCGAACAACCCTTTTCTGTTTTCGTAATATAAATTATTATTCAGATTCAGGTACGGTTGAAGCAACAGATTCCCTTTCTCGGCAAGATACGAGTCAAGACGGATTTCCGTGTCGGCCAACTCCATCAGGGTTGGATTCGTTTGACTCATCTCCGCATCATACCGGATAAAAGAATTATCACTGAACCGATAGCCAACCATCGCTTTGGGTAAGAAATGGTAATAGCTTTTGGTAACAGATACATTGGAAAAATGCAGGCGATTCAGGCGAAGTCCCAAGCTATAGCTGAATTTGCCCTTACTATAAAACCACTCTGCAAAAACCGACGATTCCGCCTGATTCAAATCCGATTTGAATTCCTCGCCCTGATTAATTGTCTGCTCTGTAAACGACTGAATATGTTTTATCCCGAATTTCAAATTTCCATGGGCAAATCCTTTTTCGTATATGCCTTCGGCAATCAGTGAATATTTATCGGAAAACAGTTCCGAACGTTCGCTGTAAAGAGTATCAACATCGTTGTATTCGCAGTAATTCCGCGAAGATGCTGCGTTCGCATAACTCCCCACCACATTAGCATATATTTTCTGATTTTTGGGTAAACCATACTGGTAATACAAGTCGATGGTAGGAACATTAATTTTTTGCTGACTTCCGTCAAAAATCAACCCTTTGTCCGTGCCATTCTCTTTTAGAAAACTGTTGAAATCGTTGTGAGGCTGATTGCTCAGATTATATTTCAACTTGGCATTGAAAAAAGCCGAATCGCTCTGCTGATAGTTGTATGTCAGCGAAAAATCATGCATTTGGTACGAATAATCACCTCCGGCACTGATTTCTTCCCTCAATATAGGGGATGAATTTTCAAACTGATAACTACCTGTGCGATTTCTGTTATTCGTGTTGATGCGTTGAAACGCTGCGGTGTAGTTCAAAGCATATTCCGATTTTCCTTTGTTGAATTTGGCAAAGAAAACATCGCCCCCTGCAAGGATATTCAGCGAGTTCATCAAATCCACACCAACAACACCGCCTTTATCATCCCTTACTACCACGTAGTTGATAACTTTGGAAGCATGTCCGTATCGGATACCTGCATAATCCGAATATTCTATCCGCTTGATTTGGCGGGGTTGCAAGGTCTGAATTTCTTCCGGCGTGGTATTTACGCCGTTAATCTGCAAAATGACTTTCCCGCCGTCGGATGATGAAATCGTATTCAGCATCGGATTGATGTTCAAGCCGGGAAGCATCATTGTATTCAGCAATTGCATTCCGTTGGCAGAATGGCTGATTTGCAATTTTGTCGGGAACACAATCCGTTGGTTAATCTTGTTTATTGTGGAAGAAGCAGAAATCACCACTTCCCCAAGTAACAAAACATTTTCATTCAAATACACATCTATTTGTGCTGATTCCGTCAGATTCTGTATCAAAATCCGCTTTGTTTCAAATCCTAAACAGGATACTGACAGCACATAATTATCTGTGGGAAGATTTTCAAATTCAAATCTTCCGATAGTGTCTGTCGTTGTTCCTTTCAGAAAGACTGAATCTTGTTTGAATAGAACGACATTAGCAAACTCAACAGGTGTTTGCGTATTTTGTTGAAGTACTCTTCCTGAAACATGAATCGATTGTCCGGACACACTTAGGCCGGAATACAGGAAAAATACGATAAGATATAATAATCGAGCTTTATTAAAGTCCATACCCTTAATTCCGCAACACTATAATTTAACTTTATTTATAAGTTTCTGAGCA
>NZ_JBNPLT010000072.1:0-3023 GCF_050313615.1 Prevotella sp. SGI.167
GTAAGCAGTCACTTTAGGCCGTCTTGTGTACGTTAATAAAAATATATACCTTTGCCCCGAATTTTAAATTTGGGACAAAATGAATATAAACGAAGAAGGCAAGTACTATGCCTCAATGGTTCGTAAGTTTCGAACTGAGTACAAGAGCAAGAACCTTCATGGGTTCTGTAAAGAACAAAATGTAAGCTATACCAAGATGCTTCATTGTTTGCGTAACGATTCTTATCGTAAGCCAAGTGCCAAGCCTGTGAGTTCAGATGAAGAGCAGGGCTTGCATCCACTGGTCGTAGAACCTGCAGATTCTGTAACGATAGAACCAGCAGTTTTGCCAGTAGAGCAAGATGTAGATTTGTTGCTTGATGATATAGAGTTGAACTTTGGTAGTAAGATTAGCTTACACATAGGTAGTTGTTCCAAGTCAGCTTTGGTTTCACTGATAAAGGAAATGGAGGGAACACTATGCTAAGTTTATCAAGTGGTTTTAATTATTATCTGTGCAGTGAACCCGTAACCTTGCGTTATCGCCATGCTGGTTTGCGCAATTATATCAAGAGCCAACTCCATCGTGATCCAACCAATGGAGACATTTATATCTTCCTTTCAAAGGACAGCCATCGTGTTCGCATCTATTATTTTCATCATCAAGGCGAGATTCTTACCGAAAAGATTCTCCATTCCAACCATTTCGTTGAGCCAGTCTTCGATGAGAAAAAGGGATGCTATCATATCTCATGGGAGAGCTTTGTCTATCTGGTTGAAGGAATCGTTCTAAAAGACCGTAAGGTAGCTTTTAACGACCTAAATGATGAAAATGACGAAGAATTGGGTATGGATATAGAAGAGTCTGTTCAAGGGGAAATAGACGAAAATGAACTTTTGAAAGAAGCTATTTAATATATAATATTTAACATAAAATATTGATATTCAATGCTTTATAATTTTGTTATCTCAAATATTTTTAGTATCTTTGCAGTATGAAATCAGAAGAGAAATCCATACAGGCTATAAGTGCGCAAGCGCATAGCGAGGCAGCTGACAACAGGTTGCTCCGCAAGAAACTCCAGGCTCGTGATAAACGGGTGGTGGAGCTTGAGGCTATGGTTTCTAACCTGAACAAGCAGCTTTGTGAAAAGGTAGATCAGTTGAATGACATGATGCAAAAACTTGTTGCATTCATGACTGGTAATGGAGAGGTTAATCTTTCAGACTCTCTTCGTGAAGCTGTAGTTGCGGGTGTGCGTGCTGAGTTTGAGGCACGTGAACAAAAACTAAAGGAAACATATGCTAGTGAGTTGGAGAAACTTACTTCTGATTTCAATGCTCGCTTGGCAGCTAAGCAGAATGAGATAAATCAGTTGAAAGGCATAAATGATGGGGATAATCCGACAACCACAATGCCAAGTAACTCAAACTCGGATTCAACAATGTCACCAGAGGCAAAATTGAAATCTAGCGAACAGCAAAAGGCAAATCTTCAGGTTACAGCCTATGGGCAGCATACCGAGTCTGGAAAATTCCACCATGGTAGCCAGCAGACAGAAAATGCCGATGACTTGGATCTCAATGGTGAGGATGTCCCAGAGGAAAAGATTGTCACTATCGCTAAGACGTTAAAGGAGCATAAGGATATGAAAGGCGTCAAGAAGCCTAGACGTGAGCAGCCACTTATTGCTGCTGCTGTAGGCGGCAATAATGATATTGTTCTCAAACCAGCCAACCTTCCTGCCGATGTCGTTGAAATAGGAGAGGATGTATCTGTCCGTCATACTTATGTGAAAGGTTTTATCCGTACTTATATTATCCGTCGCAAGAAATATAAGGATTCCAAGGGTAAATGCTATCATGTAAATCTTCCTAAAGAGTACGAGAACTGTATGGGCAGAACATGGGCAACGGAGTCGTTGATAGCCCAGATATTGACGATGCATTTCTATTATCATATGACAATCGGAGATATCGAGGCATGGCTGAAAGGTATGGGCTTGAACTATGCTCATTCGACGATTATGGGGTGGATTGAAATCGGTGCCAATATACTGGAGCCATTGGATGATCCGCTCCATAAGGAAATCATCGCTTCTGGCAACGTCCATGGTGATGAATCTACATTGGGTTGTAAAGACCAGAGATTGCCTGGTAAGGGTGAGACGATTGAGGATGTGGAGGATGAACTTCACTTCTTCAAGCGTTGGATATTCTGTTACTATGCGCCAATGTTAGGTCTGACCCAGTTCGTGTTCCATGAACGTGGTCGTAGAACCCAGGAGGCAGTCAAGAAGTACTTTGAAGACGTGATGGAGAAAATTTACCTCCATAGTGATGGCGCACCTATCTATAAGTGCTACGATGTTGGAGAGTTAATACAACGAATAGCCTGTTTGGTTCATATGCGAAGACCATTCTTCAAATTGAAGGATTTTTCGGAAGATGCCATGATGATATTGAAGTTGTTTGATGCAATCTTCCGTGAGGACAAGCTGATAAAGGCAGGGTTCTCAAATCCTGATGACATTCGGCGAGAGCGAGTACTTCGCATAGCTCCTATGCTTAATGACTTGAAATCATATTTGGATAAATTGGCAAAGAACCTTGAGAAGGAGGAAGAACCCGAACTTCTCAAGGCTGTGAACTATGCCCTTACTGAATATCCTTGTATGTTGCGCTGTTTAGAGGATGGTAGTCTTGATCTCTCGAACAATGTATGTGAGCGCCAGATTAGAAGAATAGCGAAGTATCGCAATAATAGTTATTTTGTTGGCAGTCCGGAATCAGGTGTGCGCTTTGCTCGCCTGATGTCCCACTTTGCCAATATCCGTAAGCACAATTTGGATCCTGTGGAGTATCTTTGTGATGTGTTCCGCAGGATCAAGAAAACGGCAAAGGACAAATTGGTAGACTTACTCGCTCATAGATGGCAGCTGGCAACAGTTACTGCTTGGGCATAAATTCAAATGTTTTTTTCTTAAAAGATAATAAAAAAGCATTCATTTTATGGCTTAACGCACCTAAAGTGACCGCTTACG
>NZ_JBNPLT010000073.1:0-2928 GCF_050313615.1 Prevotella sp. SGI.167
CGCCCTTTCCAAAAGGGCAAGGGATGTAACCGCCCTCCGGTGCTCAGAACCGCTACGCTCTAAGGTTGGCGGGGCATCAAAGCCCTCGCCATATTTTGCGGGATGGGATTGTATGGGGGGTAAGCAGTCACTTTAGGCCGTCTTGTGTACGTTAATAAAAATATATACCTTTGCCCCGAATTTTAAATTTGGGACTAAATGAATATAAACGAAGTAGGCAAGTTCTATGCCTCAATGGTTCGTAAGTTTCGAACCGAGTACAAGAGCAAGAACCTTCATGGGTTCTGTAAAGACCAAAAAGTAAACTATACCAAGATGCTTCATTGTTTGCGTAATGATTTTTTCTTAAAAGATAATAAAAAAGCATTCATTTTATGGCTTAACGTACCTAAAGTGACCGCTTAATAATAGTTAGAATAGAGAGGCATATTCCTAGACATGTATCTGGGAATGGCAAGTTTGCGACTAATAGGTTAAATATTGTAATAAAGTAACGTACTTTACAAAAAAAATCGTATTTTTGCATTCTTAAAAAATGAGAAGAAATGGCAGTAACGAGATTAAATAACATACGACCAGAAATGCTTGTTTGGGCATTTGAAAGAGCTGGCTTCAATGAAGAGAGGGCTGTGAAAGTTTTCCCTAAGTTGGCGTCTTGGCTCTCTGGAGAGAAACTGCCTACTGTAAACCAACTGCAACAATTTGCCAAGAGATTCTATATTCCTTTTGGATATCTGTTTTTGCAGAATAGACTAGAAGAAACGATTCCTTTCCCGATGTTCCGTGGTGAAGCAGGAAAAATGAATCGCTTTGATCTCAATGTTTACGATACAGTCACAACGATTCGTACTCGACAGGATTGGCTGGCAGATTATCTTGTAGAGAATGACATTGAAATATGCCAATTGGTGAACAGTATAACGCTGCAAACTCCAATAGGTGAAGCAGTCAATCTTCTCAGAAATAAATTGGACTTGGAACCTCGATGGGCGTTCAGTCTTGCCAAAACAGATGTGGCGGTGGGGCTTCTGACAGAGCGATTGGAGCAGGTTGGCGTGTTCGTTGCCTATAATGGTGTCGTTGGGAATAATACGCAACGTACATTGAAGGTTAGCGAATGTCGTGGCTTTGCATTAGTTGATCGTGTTGCACCGTATGTTTTTGTGAACAGTGCCGACAGCAAGTCTGCCCAATTGTTTACCTTGATTCATGAGGTAGCACATATCATGTTAGGTGTAAGTGCTGGTCATGCTGGTGAGGACTTGGGTGCCCATGATACTTATGAGAGATATTGCGATGCGATGGCAGCAGAATTTCTTGTTCCTGCCCATGTGTTGCGTGAAACCTGGAATCATGACATCAAGAAGCAATCTCGTCAGTTTAAGGTGAGTGAAATAGTTGTAGCTCGTAGAGCCCATGACTTAGGACTATTGAGCGATCAGGCTTATCGGAATTTCTGGATGGAATACAGCCATCGTCCTATAGTTGAGAAGAAAAAAGGTGGTGGTGGAGATTTCTATCTTACCAGTGTAAAAAGAGTAGGAAAACTATTTGCTATCCATGTGCGCAATGCCGTAAACAGCCGTCAGTTGGAATATACGGAGGCTTATCGTCTAACTGGTCTGTCTGGTAATACCTACCAGCATTTTATGACCCATAATATCTAAGGTCTATGGCATATATTTTTGATACCAACATATTCATTCGTTCAAAGCATGAGATGCCTATGGACTTGTGGCCCACTTTTTGGACTAAGATTGCTGGAATGATAAATTCTGGCAACGTGTTTTCTAACATTCAAGTGAAAGGAGAGATAGATAAAGGTGGTGATGAATTGACCGTCTGGATGAAGGACAATGTTCCTGCTGGATTTTATATCGAGAACGAGCTTGATGTAATGGTCAAGTATGGAGATGTTATGAATTGGGCTCAATCTAATGCAGTTTACAGACCAGAGGCTGTTTCTGAATTTGCAACAGTGGCAGATGCTTATCTTGTGGCTACAGCAGCTGCAAAGGGATATACGCTCGTAACGAATGAAACTGCAGATCCACAATGCAGACGCAGAGTGAAAATTCCAGATGCTTGTAATGCATTGGGTGTGAGATTTTGTGACTTGAATACGGTTTTGCGAGAACTGAATATTACGATTTAAGATACTTAACATAGGTTAGCAAGAATGTTTTTTCTCCTCTTGCTAACCCATCTATATTTTTTAATTGGATTTTACTTGGACTATGGAGCAAAAGAATTTGTTCCTGTTATTGAAGTCCGCATTATGGAATGATGAGCTGTCGGCTCGTCCTGTTCATGATGTGGATTGGGGTGAATTGTATGGGCTTGCCAAGGAACAGTGCCACCTACTCTGTCTGCGCTTCTCCCTGAGTTTGTAACGAGAATGCGCATGGGTCCTTGAATGTGGGTTAGAGGCGATGGTCGCCTGGTCCTGGTCCGAGCTTGCGGTCTATGGCATCAAGAATTCGCCAAAGAAGGAGCCGGAGATATTGATAAAGATGTTTCATATATAACTTATAGTTCATTGCTTTTTGATAAAACGTAAATGAATGGAAAATATTGTATAGGCATTCTTTACCTGTTCTTTATCCGCGTTATGCCATCGATTCTCGAAAGTTGCCGAAGGAACTCGGTTGGGAGCCATCTCTCCAGTTTGAGGAGGGTATCGAGGAGACGGTAAAATGGTATCTCGAAAATCAGGAATGGATGGATCATGTTACTTCTGGGGAGTATCAGAAGTATTATGAGGAGATGTATTGTTGATGCCCCACCTGTCCCTCCCCAGCGGGAGGGTCCTTAACCCACTCCCAAGCCCTCGCCCTTTCCAAAAGGGCAAGGGATGTAACCGCCCTCCGGTGCTCAGAACCGCTACGCTCTAAGGTTGGCGGGGCATCAAAGCCCTTCGCCATATTT
>NZ_JBNPLT010000074.1:0-2909 GCF_050313615.1 Prevotella sp. SGI.167
CCGTAACGATAGGTTTGACGCATCGAGACATCTCTACTTCTATTCATGGACAATACAACTATGGAATCATGGGATTGAGTTTCCGGCCTGGTGACGCCTGTGTGGTTTCAACCTTCCGATTGAAACGAAAGGATGACTTATGGAAAGTAACAATCCATGAATTCCTGCATTCTCGCGGTTTGCCGCATTGCAAGAAGGATGTCCCGAAGTGCCTGATGCAGGATGCCCATGGCAAGAATACTTTCTACATGAAACATGGGTTGTGTGAGGATTGCAAGAACTCTTTGAGGATGATTATGACTCATCAAGAGAGATAATTCAATTTATCGTGCCTTGAATATAATCCAAGGCACGGAGCTCCACCTTGCCGTGAAGTTGGAACTTGGCAGGTAATACTCCATCTGATACCAAAATAAACTGGCGGAAGAAACTGCCGCCCCGTTCCTCTACATTATCCTTCACCTTGTCGCTTCTCGAAATTCCCAGCACGATGTTGCCATTCGCCATCGCGCAATAGCCAAGACGGGAAACATCCGAAACCAGTTCCTTGCCGTTCATCACCAGACTGCCCAGATATTCGTTGGTGCTGGTGTGGTCGGCACTTCGGCGCCTCTTTTGATGCCTTGATATGGATGTCATCGTATAGGTTGCTGCTTGCCAGAATGAGCTTTTGAAGTCCTGGATTTACTTTGAAGATATAGTCTTTGTTGACGATGAGGCTCTTGCCAACTCGATGGAAGGTACAATAAGTGAACTTTTGTGCAGGTTTTTTCCTCCTTTGAATCTTTCATGCAAAATAACGACAGGTAAACCAAGGATATATGAAAATAAAATTGTATCTTTGCACCATAATTTATTAAAAAGGCTGCAATATGAAATATCCTATAGGAATACAAGACTTCGAAAGAATCATAGAGGATGGCTATGTTTATCTGGACAAGACAGGCTTGGTCTATGATTTGGTTCATAATGGAACAATTTACTTTCTGTGTCGTCCTAGACGATTCGGAAAGTCGTTGCTCGTATCTACCCTGAAGTGTTATTTCGAGGGCAAGAAGAAGTTGTTCAAGGGCCTTGCCATCGACAAGTTGGAGAAGGAATGGAAGCAATATCCTGTGTTGCATCTCTCTTTTGGTGGACAAAACTTTGTAGAGCCTTATGCGTTAGACAAAGTTTTGGAGGAGTTTGTTGCCATGGCAGAACGTATCTATGGACGTGAGGAGTTGGCCGAGACTTTAGGCAGCCGCTTTAAGGCAGTGTTGGGGAAAGCTCATCAGAAGACAGGAATGAGGGCTGTCGTATTGATTGATGAATACGATAAGCCATTGTTGGATGTCATGGATATGGATATTCCTGTAGGAAAAACTCAGAATAAAATAAGTTTGGAAGAGTATAACCGTAATCTTCTCAAAGGTTTTTATTCCGTTTTTAAGGAAGCCGATGCCGACTTGCAGTTTGTTTTGTTGACTGGTGTTACTAAGTTCTCACAGGTGAGTGTGTTCAGTGGTTTTAACCAACCTAACGACATCAGTATGGACGAGCATTATGAGGCACTTTGTGGTATTACGGAAGAGGAATTGTATTCTACTTTTGATGAGCAAATCAAAGCGATGGCTGTGAGATATAAAACCACAGAGGAAGGAATGAAATACAAACTGAAGAGGAAGTTTGACGGTTATCATTTTAGCTCTAACTTGCTCGATATCTATAATCCGTTTAGTATCTTGAATTCTTTGAGCAAGAAGAAACTAAGCGACTTTTGGTTTCGTACTGGTACACCAACTTATTTGGTTCGCTTGCTTTCCCATTTTAAGGAGAATTTGAATGAGTTGACTGGCAAGTATTATCCAACAAGTAGTTTCGTGGATTATCGGGCAGATGTAGAAGCGCCATTGCCTATGATTTATCAGAGTGGCTATCTTACGATAAAGGATTGGAACATGAATATGGATTCCTATCTTTTGGATTTTCCGAATGATGAGGTAAAAAATGGTTTCCTTACTTTGGTGGCTACTAGCTATTTACAGCCAAAAGAGTCGACTGATGCTTTTGTTTTACAAGTGGTGAGTGCTATGGACGTGGGTGATTGTAAACAGTTGGAGAATCTGATGACTTCCTTCTTTGCCAGCATTCCTTATAGCCAGCGTCGCAAGGACGATGAGCGAGAGAAGGAGCGTTACTTCCAATATACCTTCTATCTCGTATTGAGAATGATCAGCTGTTTCACGGTGTTCATTGAAAAGCAGCAAAGCGAAGGTAGGGTAGATTGTGTGGTAGAGACGCCGAACTATATCTACATCTTCGAATTCAAGCGTGATGGTTCGGCAGAGGAAGCCTTGAAGCAGATAGAGGATATGGGCTATGCCAGGGAATATGCAGCTGATGGCAGAAAGATTTATCAGATAGGCTGCAACTTCTCATCGAAGACGGGAACCATTGATGGATGGAAGGTGGTATAGGTTATCGCAAACGAATACTGCCTTTGTGTAAGCATGTGTATGCTTTTTATCCGCACTAGCACAAAGGCTCATGTATTAGACATAAACTATTTAGACTCATAAAATGAAACAGAATGATATAATTTCAATTATTCAAGATAATAATATTTCCGAATATTATTCCTTGATGGATTTAGGTATTGAAGGCTATGCTTTTCCATATCAAGAAGCACTAAAAATAGTGCAGACATGTAAACTCTTAGCGATTCCAATCTTAGGAGGTGATGTATATAGTATGAATGATTCTACTATAGAGAGCACTAGTGATAATTGGTATTATAATAGAACTCCAGATGAGTCATATTACGATTACGTGCAAAATAGTTGTAATAAATCCGAATCTTACATCAGGACTTTTATAAATCATTTTTGTGATAAGCCTTTATTTTCTTTTGTCCTAGAAGCTTAATA
>NZ_JBNPLT010000075.1:0-2685 GCF_050313615.1 Prevotella sp. SGI.167
TAGAAAACTCATCAGTTCATTGCTGGTCTTCTTGGCAAGTCTGTTGAACCATACTAGCAGAATGATGTTCAATCCTATTAGTGCCATTCCCAGGAAGACAAAGAGGATGATATAAATACTCTGGTAACTCATGTGCCATTGCATCCCCGTCATCTTTGTATAGTTGATGAGTGCTTTATGCTGTGTCTGAAAGCTAAGTCCAATGAATGGGCTGATGAAATTGAACCAGTTGGAGAAGATCAGATAGGCATAGCCAAGAACGGAAACTGTTCCTGATATGGTGAACACATCCAGGCCGAATTGCTTGTATCTCTTCCTCATGGGGATGAGAAGCAGGAGGCAGGATAGGATACATACCAGTCCCTGTAGGTATAAGCTCCATGCCACATTTGCTGTGGCATATGAAACTCCCAGACTTTTGGCAATCATTGAAATGACGCCTGCGATTAAATCATATAACATTTTCATATTGCGATGATATTTTTTACACTGTTTCTAATACTAGAGAATCATGCTGGCAATTAATCTTATTTTTTAGCAACAGATCATCCATTTTTTTGGCATCTTCCTGCAATGAGTTCAGGAGCAATTGAAGTTTTCTTTTCTGGTTGCCCAAATCATCAATTTCTCTTTTCAGCACTGTAAACTTTTCGATTCTTTCTCGGATTTCGGCTTTTGTGATTGAAGGATCTATTCGCTTCGCTATGTGCAATAAGCGATAAATAGTTCTGTAATTGGTAAGTCTGTATCCGAATTTATTATATAGTCTTGAATACAGAGGGTAGTCTCCTTGCTTCTCCAGAGATTCAATTTGAGAGAGGATGACATCAAGTTTATACTTCTCTTCCTTTATCTTATTTCTCAACATTGGCTTGAATTTCGTGCAGAGATTGTAGAGTCTCTTTATATATCCAACCTTGTTGATTTGGCAAGGTAAAGCCTCTATGTTGGTGACAAACATTAATGAGTATGCTATTTTACGAGACTTAATCAGCCAAAAGTCATCTTTATCTAATTCGGCATAACTGCTCACTCTCAAATAGTTGTATTTTGAATTGAAGAAACCATATGAATTGGAGTTCATGATGTCCTCTAATCCTCCTACCATAGTTGACAATTGGCTATTCAACCAGTTGACCAAATATGCTTCATTATTTTCCGCTATGGCATTGTAAAAGGAAAGGCAATCTTGCATGATATGTTTCCATTCTGAGTAGTTCAAATCATACTGGTATGTACATCTTGTTACTGTGCCATAATCTGAGTCTCTGTATTTGACGTAGTAGGAGAATGGTGCCAAAATGACATTGTTATATTTGAAAGTTGCAGTAAAGTCGCTGGATGCTCCAAAACCAAAGTTTGAATATATGTGGAACGTAACCTTTTCTCCAAAGTTCCAGTCAAAATGTCTCCAGCCTCCATATCTATGCGAAAATGCAACAATGTCATTGTTCTTTTTAAGTTCAGAGATGGCATGCTGCATATCTATTGCATCCATTCTATATGCTTTGTTGTTATTGTTTAATAATTCTTCTTTTATTCTGGGTATATCACTTGAATATGCAGAATTTAGCGAAGTTGCATAGTTGTGAAATTTACACAATTCTGCTTTTGAAACGTTCTGCACGTGTTGGATTGGCTTTTCAACAAAAGTCAATTTTCCATTTTCTCTGATTATTGCATAAAGTACCTGATTCATCATAATTGTTCTATTTTTATAGTTATACTTACTAATTTAGCGTACCTAAGTACATCAATATATACCTTAAGCTGGTTAAAGGTAAACATTGTAGGTACAAAAGTAGATAAAAATGAGCAAACAATGCTACATTCTATCTGTTGATTGTATCAAATGCCTGCTTCTTTGTATAAAATAAATGTTCTAAAGCCTATTCTATCTTTTAGCTGTATTTTGATGAGTTCTCTTCATGTTAGTACGCTGGTCGTGGTTACTGCAAAAGTTGAATCCAAAGATGGATAGGTGCTTAGTGTAAAAAAGAGCACAAAGGCAGAATATTTAATATCAGCCTCTGTGCTCTGCATCTTCCCTAAGCCGCTAAAGAAAAGAAGATCCATACTACACAAAATCCAACTTCAATAAACAATGATGTTAAAAATCAGGGAGTTAAATGGTGATTGGTAGCGATATGGGTGAAAAACAGAATATAAAATATCGGGACTACCTCCAGCATATATCAGTTCTCTGTTCTCAGAGGAACGATTTCTTCACGCAGCTTGTTTTGAGCAGTAAAAAAATCACCCAATAGAGCCTTTAGGTATTCTTTTACTTGAGGAATGTCCTTAGTCAGTATGCACTGGCGTTTAGAATGGAGAACAAATTTCTGTCCTTCTTCTTCTATGCTGTAAAAAATGGTTACTCCACCATGAGTGTTGATTGTGTTAATTGCCTTACGTACGTTAGACATTTGTTCAAGATCATCCATTGGAACTATACACCACCATGGATCCCACATTTCAATGAAGTAGCTGTCATTACTGGCATTAATGACAATATGTTCTCCCTGATACTCAAAATACAAGCGATTCTCGTTCTCTTCTAAAACAGTTACCTCACAATTTAATTGCTTCAGTAGCTCTATGCACAAATCCTTGGTGTGTGGAGGTTCTTCCTGCTTTTCTTCTTGCTGGATGTCTGCAGAAGCCTCAGGTTGTGTACTTCCATCT
>NZ_JBNPLT010000076.1:0-2629 GCF_050313615.1 Prevotella sp. SGI.167
TGACAGTATCGGCGAATCGGTACCACTGTAGCGCATGAATCGGTACCATCATAGCACTGCATTCGGTACCATCGTATCACTTGAATCGGTACCATCATAGCGCACCAATCGGTACCAAAAAGATGTAAAGTTCTGCTCATGTATAATAATAACCGCCTATCTTTGCAGAAGAATTTTAAAATCTGTATGGATATGGCACAAAGTAATGTAAACATGAGCAAATTAAAACGTTCATTTCAAATGCTAGCGGCAAAAATACCGCAACGCACCATTTGCGAGCAACTACACATGGGACGTGGCGTACTGAACCGTTACAAGACCCTGGCGGATTCCCAAGGTTTGTCCTATGGCGTGATAGGCCGCATGAGTGACGGGGAAATAGAATCTTTCCTCCAGTTGTCCAAACCCACAGCAGCCCCATCCTCCCAACGTCAGGTGCTGGACGGGCTGTTGCCTGAATATGTGTCAGACTTGTCGCATAACCGCTACCTCACCATTCAGGCCCTGCACGAGTCATACAAGAAGGAGCATCCCGACGGATATGGATACACCCAGTTCAAGAAGTCAATCCGTGAGTATCAGTACTCACACAACCTCAGCTTCCATAACACCTATATTCCTGGGGAAGAGATGCAGATTGACTTCGCCGGTGATGCCCTGTGGCTTACCGACCCGAAGACAGGTGAGCTAACCAAGGTTGTCGTCCTGGTCTGTATCCTGCCATACAGCGGCTTGGGATTTGCCAAGGCTATGTACAACGCTTCCATGGAGAACTTCTTCGGCGGTATATCCGATGCCTTCTCTTACTTCGGCGGAACAACTCGCATAGCCAAGAGTGACAACATGAAGCAGTGGGTGAAGAAATACGACCGCTACGAGCCAGCGTTCAATGATGCAGCCGTGGAATGGGCCGCCTACTACGATACAACCCTCCAAACCTGCAGGGTTCGTACTCCCAGGGACAAAGGTCCAGTCGAGGGACTCGTCCAAAAGACCTACAATGCCGTCTACGCTCTGCTACATGACGAGGTGTTTTACAATCTACCGAGTATGAATGCCCGTATCTATGAGTTGATGGACGGCTTCAATGAAAAGCCGTCCAGAACGACAGGGAGAAGCAGACGTGACATCTTCGAGGCGGAAGAGCAACCAACGTTGGGTAAACTGCCCATGACTCCATACCGCTTCAGATATCGCAAGGAGGTGAAACTGTCCGGTACCTATCACGTCATGGTTGACAAGCACAACTATAGCGTGCCATACCAGTATGTCGGGCAAAAGGTGAGCGTACTGTGGGACTTGGATACCGTGGAGGTTTACTCCGGGAGTTCTCGCATAGCCATCCATCAGCGTCGCCAAGGTTCTGGGTACAGCACGCTTGACGAGCATATGCCAGACAAACATCTTGCCTACAAGCACGGACAGGGATATAACGCCGCCTATTTTCTGGAGGAGGCGGCATTGGTCGGCAGCAACACCACTGCCGCAGTCCAATCCATCCTCAATCGCACGAAGCATGTCGAGCAGTCGTACAAGTCCTGCCAAGGAGTCCTGTCTCTCAAGCGCAAGTACGGCAAGGAGCGCCTGGAGAAGGCCTGCAAGCGTCTGGCAGGTTGTACATCCATCACCTACACGATCATCCGCAATGTGTTGGAGAAGAACCTCGACCAAGTTGACGGGGAAGAAACAGTCTCAAATGTGCCACAGAACGACTATGTGAGAGGCGCGGAGGCATTTATGAACATTTAAACATATATATAGTAACATGAACTTACAAGAAACCATCATACAACTCAACGAGTTGAAGCTCAGAGGTATGTCATCCTCCTTCGAGGCCATGACCAGCCTTCCTGTACAGAACCGCCCATCCCTGGAAGTCGCCATCTCCAAGATGGTGGATGCAGAGGTGCAGGACAGACGAGATCGAAAGACCGCCATGTATCTAAAAATCAGCAAGCTTAGATATACGGCACTCTTAGAGGATGTCATCTGTGGAACAGACCGCAACTTCACCAAGGATGACCTTGCCGCCATTGCCGACTGTGCCTTTATACGCAGGCATGAGAACTTGCTCATACAAGGAAAGTGCGGCTGCGGAAAATCCTTCCTTGCCTGTGCCCTTGGAAGACAGGCTTGCATGCTAGGCTACAGAACTCTCTATCTCAATATGAACAGCTTTGTGGAGAAAGTTGCACTCAGCAAGCTGGATGGGTCGTACCTGAGGATGATAACCAATCTGGAAAAGTATGACTTGCTCATATGGGATGACTTCGGGTTGCAGCCAATGGATGACAAGACCAGACTCGCAATGCTTCAAATCCTAGAAGAGAGATACGAAAGAAAGTCCGTCATTATCGCCTCACAGCTTCCCATTGCCAAATGGTATGATTATATAGGTGATCCTACCTTGGCAGATGCCATTATGGATCGTTTGGTGGCAAATGCAAGTAAAATAGAGTTAAAAGGCGAATCTATGCGCCAGAAATTGAAAAAATAAATTACCTTTGCAAATTGAAAAGCAGAACTGAAATCTTGGTACCGATTGCAGCGATACAAGCGGTACCGATTGCAGTGATAGCATGGTACCGATTACACCGCTACGCTTGGTACCGATACAGCGCTATCGTCA
>NZ_JBNPLT010000077.1:0-2454 GCF_050313615.1 Prevotella sp. SGI.167
AATAACTAACGACATATATAAAAATATGATGAAATTTAAATCAATTGCATTCTTGCTTATGACCATCGCCATGCCTGCGATGGCAGAGCAGGTTTCGGTGAATAGTAAAGGTATCTCGCTTGTTCTTGATGTAGAGAATGGTAAGCCTGCTCAGTATCTTTACTTCGGCACCAAGTTGAATAATCTGGATTTGGCTAATCTTAAGGTGGCTTCTAACGGTCGTATGGATGTTTATCCTGCATACGGTCTTAATACTCCAGCTGAAGCTGCACTCGCTATGCGTCATAGCGATGGTAATCTTTCTACTGCTCTCGTTGCTACTGGTTGTGAGGTGAAGAACGAAGGAAATACTACCGTTACTACGATTCATCTCAAGGATCCTGTATATAATCTTAAGGTGGATTTGAAATATCGCTCATACAATGATGTTGATATGATTGAAACATGGACAGAGATTGCTAACGGTGAGAAGGGAACTGTTACCCTTACTACATTTGCATCTGCTATGCTTCCTATCCGTCGTGGAGATGTATGGATGAGTCATCTTTCTGGTACATGGGCAGCTGAAGCACAGTTGAGCCATGAAAAATTGCAGCCTGGTGAGTTCGTTATTCGCAATAATGATGGTACTCGAAATTCTCATACCGACCATGCTGAGGTTATGTTCTCTCTGAATGGTAGGGGACAGGAAAATACGGGTGCGGTAATCGGTGCAGCGCTTGAGTATACTGGAAATTATAAACTCAAAACCGTAACCGATGATACCGAGTATCACTACTTCTTTGCTGGTATCAATGAACAAAACTCTGAGTATCACCTTAAAAAGGGAGAAACTTTCAAAACTCCAGCTCTTGCATTTACTTATTCTAATGAAGGTTTGAGCGGTGCTAGTCGTAATTTCCATAAGTGGGGACGTAAGTATGTTCTTGCTCATGGTGATAAGGAGCGAGATATTCTCTTGAATTCTTGGGAGGGTGTTTATTTCGACATCAACCAGAAGGGAATGGATCAGATGATGGCAGACATTCATAGCATGGGTGGTGAGTTGTTCGTTATGGATGATGGATGGTTCGGTAAAAAATATCCTCGTAAGAGAGACAATACTGCTTTGGGTGATTGGGTTGTAGATACCGAAAAATTGCCTGATGGTATTGAAGGTTTGCTCCGCGATGCAAAGAAAAATGGTGTGAAGTTTGGTATTTGGATTGAGCCAGAAATGACCAATACCAAGAGTGAACTCTACGAAAAACATCCAGATTGGGTTATCAAGGCTCCTAAGCGTGATGCTGTTGTTGGTCGTGGTGGTACTCAGCTGGTACTCGATCTCGGTAATCCAAAAGTGCAGGATTTCGTATTTGATGTAGTAGATGATTTGCTTACTAAGTACCCTGACATCGCTTACATCAAGTGGGATGCTAATATGCCCATCATGAATCATGGTAGTCAGTATCTTCCTGTTGCTGACCAGAGTCATCTCTACATCGCTTATCATCGCGGATTTTCTAATGTAATCGATCGCATTCGTGCAAAATATAAGGATGTTGTTATACAGTGTTGTGCTAGTGGTGGTGGTCGTGCAAACTGGGGATTCCTTCGCGGTTTCGATGAGTTCTGGGTAAGTGATAATACTGATGCGCTCCAGCGTGTTTATATGCAGTATGGTACCAGCTTCTTCTTCCCAGCCATCGCCATGGCAAGTCATATCTCTGCTGTGCCAAACCATACCGTATTCCGCACTACTTCTTTGAAGTATCGTATTGATGTAGCTATGAGCGGACGTCTAGGAATGGAAATCCAGCCAAAGAATATGACAAAAGAAGAAAAGGCGCTTTGTCGTAAAGCTATTGCTGAGTATAAGGAGATTCGTCCTGTAGTACAGTTTGGTGACCTTTATCGTTTGGTTTCTCCTTACGATAACCAGGGATTGTCATCTATTATGTATGTAAGTGAGGCAAAGGATAAGGCTGTTTTCTATTGGTGGAAGCTTGCTAATTTCTATAATGTTCATCTTCCTATCGTAAAGATGGCAGGTTTGGATGCTAACAAGATGTATAAGGTACGTGAGCTTAATGTTATTGATAATACACCTTTAGCTTATGAGGGTAAGGCTTACTCTGGCAAGTTCTTAATGGAGCATGGTTTGGAAATGCCATTAGAGAATAATGTAGATTGGGGCAAGAAGACTGATTGGTCTTCACGTGTTCTTTATCTTGAAGCACAGTAAACAATAATAAAACTAAGATATATTAATATCTAATTATAGGGTGTATTGTAAATCAAACATGATTTATGATACGCCCTTTATTCTTCAAATTCTCTCATTTTTGTTTTTCTTATATTATTTAAGTATGCGAGTACGCCTGTGCGCCCGCACGCATGCGCATTGCCTGCATGTATATAATAAAGTGAAATATCTGGAAAAATACGATAAATATCGCAAAAGTGTTAAAATAC
>NZ_JBNPLT010000078.1:0-2447 GCF_050313615.1 Prevotella sp. SGI.167
ATGACGTAAAAATTACTCTCCTGGCTATACCGTTCTAATCGTACCTTTATGGAATTGAAATATGGCTCTTCAATAAAGCGCACCTTGCCGTCAATGAGTTCTAATCGTACCTTTATGGAATTGAAATGGCTGTTGTCAAAGGTAAAGGCAATAAGGAAAGAACGTTCTAATCGTACCTTTATGGAATTGAAATAGCAGGTTACATTCGAACAGTGGGCATCCTTGATGAGTTCTAATCGTACCTTTATGGAATTGAAATTGAGCGCCGAAATGAATGCGGCAGGCCGTGAAGGGTTCTAATCGTACCTTTATGGAATTGAAATTACCTTTACTATTAGCATAATCGCAGACGGTTTCACCGTTCTAATCGTACCTTTATGGAATTGAAATGGAGATTAGGGGGCTCACACAAGTCGCCCCCTATAGTTCTAATCGTACCTTTATGGAATTGAAATTCAGATGGATAATATCTGCAGGGGTCAAACAGACAGTGTTCTAATCGTACCTTTATGGAATTGAAATGTATATTTGTTAGTTATACGGATAGGTTTGTAACGTTCTAATCGTACCTTTATGGAATTGAAATGGTGCAATACTTAAAATGTCGGAATGAGACAGATCAAGTTCTAATCGTACCTTTATGGAATTGAAATTTATTATAGCGAAATGGATATTCACTTTCAGTAGGAGTTCTAATCGTACCTTTATGGAATTGAAATAGAAGTGTCTGCTTCACAAGGGCGTCTTTAGTACGGTTCTAATCGTACCTTTATGGAATTGAAATAGCGCAAAATAAGGATTGATACCAGCGTCTCGAAAAGTTCTAATCGTACCTTTATGGAATTGAAATAATAATTTGAGTAAAAAATAAAGATTTAACCGTATGTTCTAATCGTACCTTTATGGAATTGAAATTAGCCTGGCTAACATCATTCAACCAAGCTACAGCCAGTTCTAATCGTACCTTTATGGAATTGAAATAGGATATCTTTCTTTGTCTTTATATTGTCTTTTAACAGTTCTAATCGTACCTTTATGGAATTGAAATCACGTATCAGGCGAGGACCCGTCACGCCTTCAGTCGTTCTAATCGTACCTTTATGGAATTGAAATACAATAAATTGATTAAACTGACGACACAAGGTACGGTTCTAATCGTACCTTTATGGAATTGAAATCTTATCGTAATAACTATACATTTAACCGTACAAAAGTTCTAATCGTACCTTTATGGAATTGAAATATCGTTATACGGGTGAAGTTTTGTATGTTGAATGGTTCTAATCGTACCTTTATGGAATTGAAATGTTGTAACGGGCTGCAAGTTTGCAGCGTTAACTGGTTCTAATCGTACCTTTATGGAATTGAAATGTACATCTGTACGTCAAAAATCATCGTGCAGGCAAGTTCTAATCGTACCTTTATGGAATTGAAATAAATAAAGCCCTCCTGCAAAGGTTTCAAAATGTCGTTCTAATCGTACCTTTATGGAATTGAAATTTAATTGTTGATGCTGGAGCAAACACTTCACAACAAGTTCTAATCGTACCTTTATGGAATTGAAATAGAGAACTCAAGTTAACCTTGTTAAGACCATAACCAGTTCTAATCGTACCTTTATGGAATTGAAATGGAGCAATACTGAAAATGTCAGAATGCGACAAGTCGTTCTAATCGTACCTTTATGGAATTGAAATGGCAGAGGCAGCAGGTTACTACGAAGGTGGTTACACGTTCTAATCGTACCTTTATGGAATTGAAATTAATATCGGTGCCGTTGTGGTTGATGTCCTGTCCGGTTCTAATCGTACCTTTATGGAATTGAAATATCTATGACCGGCTGCATCGCAATAATGCAAGGCGTTCTAATCGTACCTTTATGGAATTGAAATATAGAAGAATCAGCGGTATAAATCCATCCGTTCTCCGTTCTAATCGTACCTTTATGGAATTGAAATAATATCTTAACCAATACCTTGAGCGGATTCAACTGTTCTAATCGTACCTTTATGGAATTGAAATGGTTATACAGTTGATAAGGGCTGGTCTCAGGGATGGTTCTAATCGTACCTTTATGGAATTGAAATTGATGCAGGAAGAGGATAGGCGTTGTATTGCCAAGTTCTAATCGTACCTTTATGGAATTGAAATAACAAAACAAAGTATATCCACCTTTGTAAAATTGGTTCTAATCGTACCTTTATGGAATTGAAATTACTCTAATATTCGTCTTTGATGTCTATTGTTGTGTTCTAATCGTACCTTTATGGAATTGAAATCTTAAAATGGGTGAAATGTGGTGTGTTTTGGTAGGTTCTAATCGTACCTTTATGGAATTGAAATATATACGCTTATCATTAGTTACATTTTCTCCAATAAGTTCTAATCAATACTGCGTTAAATTAACATTTAATCGTCTGTAAATCAATAACTTATATTAAGAAATG
>NZ_JBNPLT010000079.1:0-2316 GCF_050313615.1 Prevotella sp. SGI.167
TTTTATATCCTTTAACCAGATAGGAGTCAAAATCCGTAGCAATATCTATCATATAATATAACCATCTAGATATAGTACTCTTACCACATCCATTTGGTCCTGCCAGCACGGTGATACCATCTATTATGATATCAGCCTCCTTGATAGCATGATAGCTACATATAGAAAAACGATACTTGCTCATTTATTCAATCATTTATAATTATTTTCGCAAAGGTACAACTATTATATGAAAGCACCTAAGATTTCATAGTTTTTAACACGAAAAGCCATCACACTTTCCCCATGCAGCCACGCCCCCATCCACCACCCCCACAAACGCAAAAATCCCGGCCCAGAGATTCCTTTTTGAATCTCCGAGCCGGGAATATCTTGTATTTATAGAGAGAGGATTAAATTTCCACTTCCGTCCCCCTGGTGTGCAGGATAACATCCAGGATAAGATGGAACACAATCCATACAGCGATGTCGATGCCCAGGATATACGTGATATTCACGTGGCCGATCATCAGGAAGTTGAGCAGGATGAACATCAGCGAGAGAACGCAGATAATCACCATTACCTGTCTCACCCTCAGTCCGCATCTCAGCAGCTTATGATGGATGTGGCTCTTGTCGGGCAAGAACGGATTCTGCCTGTTTCTCAGTCTGTGGCCCACCACTCTCACCACGTCGAGCAACGGCACCAGCATGGTGGTAAACGCCAGCACCATGTTATAGTCGCTCACGGCACGGGGATGCACATCCACCGTACTCAGGTGAATCATCAGGAAACTGATGATATATCCCAGCGACAGCGATCCCGAATCGCCCATAAAGAGCTTCCTGCCCCTCAAGGCATTTCCAAACACGTTGTAGAACCAGAAAGGGATAATCACACCCAGTGCCGAGATACAGAGCAGGGCATAGGAGTACAGTCCCAGCCAGATATGCAGCCCCGCCAGAGCCACCAGCGAGATGGCACAGAGCCCCGAAGACAGGCCGTCGATGCCGTCAATCAGGTTGATGGCATTGGTAACATACACCACGATGAGCATGGTAAACGGCATGCCGAACCATGGTGAAACCTGATAGATTCCGAAGAGTCCGTCGAGCGACTTAATCCATACGCCCGAAGCCACGAGCAGGCTCGCCGCCAATATCTGCACAATGAACTTCTTCTTGTACCCCACTCCAATCAGGTCGTCGGCGAGTCCCACCAGGAACAGCATCATGCTACCCACCAGCAGTGCCAAAAACTCATAAGGCACCTCCCCGTGCAGCGACCCGCTGTTCAGCCCCATCAGGTGATGCACCAGCACCAGACCACCCATGGTAATCAGCATCACGGGGAAGAACGACAGTCCGCCCAGCCTTGGTATCGGAGCATGATGCACCTTTCTCTTGTCCGGCATGTCAAACAATCTCTTCTTATGAGAGATGAGCAGAATGTTAGGCAACACGATATTGGCGATGATCATCGCCACGATAAAGGCAACCAGCAAATAAAAATGAATTGGCTGAATCATATATCTATACTATTATTATTGAATATCATTATCACTCGATCTTTACATTACCAATTATGCTTTCTTTTCCATTCTCCTACAAGCAACCAAGGTAGAGTAACCACAATCCATCCACATCTCTTCAACTGTTTTTTCGGATCACAAAGAATACGATAAACAAATTCCAGATGAGCATCGAGCATCCATTTCGGCGCACGCTTTTCGTCCTGTCCACTATAGAACTTGAATGCAGCCCCCACGGCAATCATCACTCCTCTTTTCAGATAAGGTTTCAGCTTACTCATAAAGATTTCCTGCTTCGGAGCGCCCAGCGCCACCCAGATGATATCCGCCCCATCCTCGTTCACCATCTTGGCAATGGCTGGATAGTCAAACTCATCTACAGCCTTGAAGGGCAATTCATAGAAGCTCATGTTCTCTACCTTCGGGTTCATCACCTTCAGGTTCTCTCTTAACCCATCGAGTGTTCTCTGGTTGGTTCCCATAAAGAACATCCGGTATTTCTGCGAACTGACCAAATCCTTGAAAATCAGACTGCCGCAGTATTGTGGGTACCTTTTTCCATAGAGCCATTTGATATAAAGCGGCACATATCCGCTGTCGCAGATGGCAAACATACCACCATTTACAATCTTTAAGTAGTCCGGCTTTCTATTTGCATTGTTCAGGATTACTCCATCTGCCACACAGATATAGTCAGCTTCGTTCTTAGATAATTGAAGATCAATTCTTCGCCACACTTCTTCGGGCGAGAATTCGTAGTTGATATTAAAATATGTTTCCATAAAATATTACTTTCTTTCTCTAT
>NZ_JBNPLT010000080.1:0-2285 GCF_050313615.1 Prevotella sp. SGI.167
TGGCAAAATCCTGGGCAACTTTTTGTTGCTCAGGAACTTATAAATAAAGTTAAATCAAAGTGTTGCGGAATTAAGGTAATCGTTATGCGGCAGTAATAATATACATATTAATACGAGTTAGTAATCCTGTAGTTCTCACATACTACGAGGAGGTATTAAAAGGTGCGTTTCGACAATGCATCTATTGTAGTATATAATTACTTAATCCAAATGAATATTATAAATTTAGGAATTCTTGCTCACATTGATGCAGGAAAAACTTCCGTAACCGAGAATCTGCTGTTTGCCAGTGGAGCAACGGAAAAGTGCGGCCGTGTGGATAATGGTGACACCATAACAGACTCTATGGATATAGAGAAACGTAGAGGAATTACTGTTCGGGCTTCTACGACATCTATTATCTGGAATGGAGTGAAATGCAATATCATTGACACTCCGGGACACATGGATTTTATTGCGGAAGTGGAGCGGACATTCAAAATGCTTGATGGAGCAGTCCTCATCTTATCCGCAAAGGAAGGCATACAAGCGCAGACAAAGTTGCTGTTCAGTACTTTACAAAAGCTGCAAATCCCGACAATTATATTTATCAATAAGATTGACCGTGCCGGTGTGAATTTGGAGCGTTTGTATATGGATATAAAAACAAATCTGTCGCAAGATGTCCTGTTTATGCAAACTGTTGTCGATGGATCGGTTTATCCGGTTTGCTCCCAAACATATATAAAGGAAGAATACAAAGAATTTGTATGCAACCATGACGACGATATATTAGAACGATATTTGGCGGATAGCGAAATTTCACCGGCTGATTATTGGAATACGATAATCGCTCTTGTGGCAAAAGCCAAAGTCTATCCGGTGCTACATGGATCAGCAATGTTCAATATCGGTATCAATGAGTTGTTGGACGCCATTTCTTCTTTTATACTTCCTCCGGCATCAGTCTCAAACAGACTTTCAGCTTATCTCTATAAGATAGAGCATGACCCCAAAGGGCATAAAAGAAGTTTTCTTAAAATAATTGACGGAAGTCTGAGACTTCGAGACGTTGTAAGAATCAACGATTCGGAAAAATTCATCAAGATTAAAAATCTAAAGACTATTTATCAGGGCAGAGAGATAAATGTTGATGAAGTGGGTGCCAATGATATCGCGATTGTAGAGGATATGGAAGATTTTCGAATCGGAGATTATTTAGGTGTTAAGCCTTGTTTGATTCAAGGATTATCCCATCAGCATCCCGCCCTCAAATCCTCCGTCCGGCCAGACAAGCCCGAAGAGAGAAGCAAGGTTATATCCGCTCTGAATACATTGTGGATTGAAGACCCGTCTTTGTCCTTTTCCATAAACTCATTTAGCGATGAATTGGAAATCTCGTTATATGGTTTGACCCAAAAGGAAATCATACAGACATTGCTGGAAGAACGGTTTTCCGTCAAGGTCCATTTTGATGAGATCAAGACTATCTACAAAGAACGACCTGTAAAAAAGGTCAATAAGATTATTCAGATTGAAGTACCACCCAACCCTTACTGGGCCACAATAGGGCTGACTCTCGAACCCTTACCGTTAGGGACAGGGTTGCAAATCGAAAGTGACATCTCCTATGGTTATCTGAACCATTCTTTTCAAAATGCCGTTTTTGAAGGGATTCGTATGTCTTGCCAATCGGGGTTACATGGTTGGGAAGTTACAGATCTGAAAGTAACTTTTACTCAAGCCGAGTATTATAGCCCGGTAAGTACACCTGCTGATTTCAGACAGCTGACCCCTTATGTCTTCAGGCTGGCCTTGCAACAGTCAGGTGTGGACATTCTCGAACCGATGCTCTATTTTGAGTTGCAGATACCCCAAGCGGCAAGTTCCAAAGCTATTACAGATTTGCAAAAAATGATGTCTGAGATTGAAGACATCAGTTGCAATAATGAGTGGTGTCATATTAAAGGGAAAGTTCCATTAAATACAAGTAAAGACTACGCCTCAGAAGTAAGTTCATACACTAAGGGCTTAGGCGTTTTTATGGTCAAGCCATGCGGGTATCAAATAACAAAAGGCGATTATTCTGATAATATCCGCATGAACGAAAAAGATAAACTTTTATTCATGTTCCAAAAATCAATGTCATCAAAATAATGGAGCGGTCAGGAAATTTCTATAAGGCAATACAGTTGGGATATATACTTATCTCCATTCTTATCGGATGTATGGCTTATCTTTTTAGTTGACAATCAAAATGCAGGGTCTGGAAGTAAGATCTGACGAAGGTGGTTACAGTGGTTACG
>NZ_JBNPLT010000081.1:0-2232 GCF_050313615.1 Prevotella sp. SGI.167
GTATCGAAATAACCCAACATACAAAAGAAGAATATATGACTAAGAAATGTATTATATCTGTATTGCTCGTAGTGGCTTGGGCATTCTTTGCCTCTCTGTTTTACAAGACCATCATGCTGATGCTGCTCTTCCTGGTATGGAAGAAGCACATCTTTGAGATGCTTCCGGCATGGACACAGAAATGGGGAATGAAACCTTATTGGATGCTCTTCTTCGTATGCCTGTGGATGGCAATGCCCCGTTATCGCATCGACTCAAATGACAGGGTGAGACTCGTTTATCTGGATAAGAATGGGGATACTAAGTATCCTCCACTTACCCAATATCTCATCAATACCCTGATTCCTGAAGAAGAGATAGTGAACTTTAGCATTAGAAACCTGATGATTGCCCGACCTGTCATCAGCATGATGGGCGTTGGCGGTACTCTTATTGCACAAGCCAATCAGGATATTGCCAATGGTAAGATTCATAACTTCTTTACCCCGTATGACAATCTTGGTATAGATAATCCGATGTCAGGAGTCTATGTGCAGGCTTTCAACGAGGCTTTCGGAACCAACGACAGGGCTGTTTATATCTCCGAACCTAAGGGAGATGAGAATGTAAGATGGAGCAAGGAGAACGGGTTCAAATATCCGCTGGTAATATTCTGTCATGGATACCTGGGCAACTGGCAACTCTATCAGGGTATCTGGAAGGATCTGAACAACTGCATCGTGCTGAGCATCGGTACTCGCAGCATGAGCGGTATCTTCACAAATCATGATATTAATGAGATTTTCAGCTATTACATACCTTCCCTGGAGCGAATGGGCTATCACATCGACCATCGTCAGATTCATCTGATGGGGCTTTCAAATGGAGGTAGTGCGATAGTGGCAACCATGCACTCATCACATGCCAAGGATTTCAAGAGTTTGACATCTATCTCCTGTAATCTTGGAGGATTGAGGAAGGTGCCATGTAGAATCAATCTGATTGGTGGCGGTCAGGATCATTCTTCACGTTTGATGCCAAGTCAGGCAAGCAGGCTCAGTAAGATGGGAGTTCATGGCGGCTTGTTCTTTGTTCCAGAAGAAAACCATTATATCTTGGTAAACAGGCGCAATGAGATTATCGAGTTTCTTAAGCAAGAGATGAATCTGACATGTGTCAGGGAATAGAAAATCAATGTTTTGATTATACACAAGTTAATTATGAAGAAGTTATTGATTATATTGGGAATACTGGTTCTGCTTGTCTTCGGTGTTCTTTTCGTTCCACCTATTTATAATGGGTTCACGAAGCCGTTTTTTAAGAATACGGTGGATGCTAAAGAGTGGTACCATCAGGTGGATTGTGAGAACCTGACGCAAGTAAGAGATTATTGCGACAGACGGGGATACAGTACGGATTACTATATTCTGGTGGATTTCTCCATTCCATCTGGCAAAAAGAGATTCTTTATCTATGACTTGCAGCGTGGCAAAAGAGTAATGAGCAGCTATTGCATGCATGGAAGTGGTAAGGGAAATACAGCAGCCCAACCAATGTTCAGTAATAACCCTGGAAGCGGATGCACGAGTCTTGGAAGATATTTCATGATAGGAAAAGGTGGAATGAAGTTCAAGAACTGCGTTCGCCTTCGAGGGCTCGACAAGAGCAATTATCTGGCAGAAGCCCGTGGCATCCTGATTCATTCTGCTGGCAAGGTGACAAGATTCTCCGGTGAGAAGGAGTATATTCCGCTGGGAACAGAGAGTCGTGGCTGCTTTACTGTATCAAGGAGCTGCGTGGAGAAAGTGATGCAGATATACAAGGAATCTTCTAGGAGAAGACCGGTATTGATTTATGCAAAATACAAATAAAAAGAATATTCTATGAAGAAGTTATTGCTGTTTATAGCTGGAATCTCAATCTTGTTTTTAGCAGGTTGTTACAATGGAAATCAGAGTCATGGCAATGAGGGAATGGGAGACAGCCTCCCTGCTGATCCTCCATTGGGTTATGTCATAGAGTTAAAGCCTTTGGGAAATTTCTCACATCAGGAGGCAGAACAGTTGAGAGAAGAACTTGTGAAGCAGTTGGGTTTCATTTTCAATAAGGTACCAAAGGCTTGGGTGGAGGCATCTGTATTTGTTGGAGACAAGAAAGAAATACCTGCCTCATGTCTCTACAAACCAAGAAACAGGTATTGGGCTGGGGGGATTCTGAAAATGTTGCATGAAGAGCATGGAGGTAATGATGAAA
>NZ_JBNPLT010000082.1:0-2143 GCF_050313615.1 Prevotella sp. SGI.167
GACAGCACTGCAGGGCGGTTACATCCTTTCCCTTAATAGTTAAGGGAAAGGCTTGGTCAGGGATTAAGAACCCTCCCGCAGGGGAGGGACAGGTGGGGCAAAAAAACACCTCTTTGTCAAAGGAGGGACGGGGTGGATCGAAAAACCTGACGGGGTGGATCTAAGATTACATGACGACGCAGGAATCTCTGCGTCGGGACGTAGGAAAGATTACGTCGCCATGTAGTAGAGGCTACGTCGGGACATAATTTTGAGGTATCTATAAGGAATTAGATCAGATACTTTATAAATTTACCACCTTTCTTATACGCACACGGAAAAAGTTTTTTCGTGAAAAAAGTCTCAAAGTATCATCTTTTCGACTAAATTCAGATATAAACATCTGATACACAATAAGATAAAAGAACGATACTTTTCGGATTACTTTACAAAAAATATCATAGAAGTATCATAAATTTGATAGAAGTATCATAAAAACCGTCATTGAAGCATCACAAAATCGCCATAAAGCATCATGCATAATAGCGAAGCTGCCGACCCGCAAGAAGTGCCCAAAAAATATCCGACGCTTTGGGCACTCAGTGCCCGCCGTACGGGCAACGACTGCCCGTTACTTGTTCTCTCAATGCCCGACACTTGGTCCCTGAGTGCCCACTTGACGGGTAAGGATAGACCGCTTAATGGTCTCTAACAGACCACCTTATGTGCTGTTTTTCCAAATCCTGCTTGTCAATCTTTTCTCTTATTCCTATTTTGTGTTTACATTCTTTATATCTTGGAAAAATAGACACTTTCAATTTTATAAAACTGGAATAGTAGACACTTCTTTTTTAGTCTTTTAAATCGACTCAAAGCCGAATTTCATGATACTTCTTCCGGATTTATGATACTTTAATGATACTTCTTGTAAAATAATCAAAAAAGTCTCATTCGTGTATATTACAGAATATCAGTTGTTTATAAGAATATTTCACAAAATAATGATACTTTGAGACTTTTTCACGCAAAAAACTTTTTTTGTGCAGGAAATAAATATGGAGGAAACTTTATGCCACACCCTTATGCGTTTTTATGTGGAGTCACGCAGATTTTTTACTTTTTTACCTTTAAATAGCCTTTTTACTTTTTTACCTTTAAAAGTCCCCGAAAAGCTTGCAGGTTTGAAAATAAAGTCGTAACTTTGCGCTATAGATTAAAAAACAGATGGTTATGAAGTACTTAGATCCTAAGGCAGACCTCACGTTCAAGAAGATATTCGGCAATCATCCCACAAGACTAATCAGTCTCCTGAACGCCCTCCTGCCACTCAGCGACGAGGAGCAGATACACGAAATCAAGTATCTGCCTACAGAACTTGTGCCCCAGCTCGAAGGGGGCAAGAATACCATTGTGGATGTTCTCTGCACCGACATCAGAGGCAGGAAGTTCTGTGTGGAAATGCAGATGGAATGGTCTGACGCATTCCAGCAGCGAGTATTGTTCAATGCTTCCAAACTCTATGTGAGCCAGGCTAAAAAGGGAGGAAAATACAGTGAACTCCAACCTGTATATTCCCTGAATCTTGTGAATGATATCTTTGCGCATGATACTCCGGATTTTATCCACAACTATCGCATCGTACATGATAAGGACAGCAATAAGGTCATCGAGGGCTTGCATTTCACCTTCATTGAGCTCCCTAAGTTCACTCCTCATTCCATTGCGGACAAGCGCATGATGGTACTGTGGCTGCGTTTCCTCACAGAAATCAATTCCAATACGAAGGAAGTACCAGCCGACCTGCTTAATGATCCAGAGATCGGAAAAGCCGTAGAAGAACTGGAGATTTCCGGTTTCTCGGATGCCGAACTCAGAGCCTATGACAAGTTCTGGGATTCCGTAAGCGTTGAAAGAACCCTCCTGGATGACAGATACCAGAAAGGTAAGGAAGAAGGTAAGGAAGAAGGAAGAGCTGAAGGCATGTCCCAGCGAAGTCTGGAAATCGCCCGAAACCTTCTGTCACTTGGACTTCCTATCGATCAAATAACCCAAGCCACTGGCTTGACGGAAGAAGAGATTGAACTGCTGAAGGAGAGCTGATGGTACAAACTTTTTCCACTTATACTTGGCTAATCCAAATTTTCTTCGTAATTTAGCAGCGCAA
>NZ_JBNPLT010000083.1:0-2117 GCF_050313615.1 Prevotella sp. SGI.167
TAATTTATGTATTGGAGGGGAAGTGTCATGCCTTGATGACAGAAGCACTTTTAGTTAAAGCTGCTTTAAAAATCGAAAAAGTCTAATTAAGACATCCCAAGCCGTCGCTTGATTGTTAAATTTTAGAAAATCAAAACTTTATTCAAAAATACTGGTACGGCTAACCCGCTAATAAATTGTGGGGACGCTGTATTGGTGGTTTTACCCTAAATAAAGTTTCGTACCTTTGCACCATGATTTTAGTCTAAAAAAGAATAAAGAAAAATATGATGAAGCCATCCTTCTTCAGATACGAAGGGCATAACTATCTGGTGCCCTTCCTCATCATCAGCAGTCTCTTCTTCATGTGGGGCTTTGCCCATGGCATCCTGGAGGTGCTGAATCCGCATTTCCAGGAGTCGTTCCATATCAGCAAGGCGATGTCGGCCTTGACGCAGGCTGCTGTCTATGGTGCCTACTTTCTGATGGCGCTACCTGCCGGATGGATAATCCGGAAGTGGGGCTACAGGAGGGGTGTGATAACTGGACTGGTTCTCTTCGGTATCGGTGCTCTGATGTTCATACCGGGAAGCAGGATCAACAGTTTCAACTTCTTCGTCCTGTCGCTGTTTGTGATAGGATGCGGACTGACCTGTCTGGAAACGAGTGCGAATCCTTATACTACGGTACTGGGACATCCTGACAAGGCGGAGAGCAGAATCAACCTGTCGCAGTCGCTCAATGGTATCGGATGGATTGTAGGACCGCTGGTTGGCGGACAGCTCCTGTTCTCGGGTGTCAACATCGCCATTCCTTATGCTCTGGTGGGTATCTTCGTGCTTGCTGTAGCACTGGTCCTGTCAAGGATTAAGTTGCCGGACCCAAGGAGAGCGCATGAGGCGGATACGAATGAGAAGGTTGAGGAGAAGCCGATGCGAGTGATGGCATTCGGTTTCGGTATGCTGACCTTGTTTCTCTATGTGGCTGCCCAGACGGGTGTGAACAGTTTCTTCATCAACTATGCTGAGGAGAGTATTCATATAGAGAAGCAGACTGCCAGTCTGTATCTTGCCTTTGGCGGAATGGGTCTGTTCTTTATCGGCAGGTTGGCTGGTGGTGTCATCATGAATTATATCCAGCCAAGGCTGGTACTGCTGGTCTGTGCCATCCTCACCTTTGTAGCTACATTGATTGTAGTGGTATGTAGCGGAACCTTATCTCTCATTGCGTTCTTCGCCCTGTATCTGGGAGAGAGCATCATGTTTCCGACTATCTTCTCGCTGGCATTGAGGGATGCGGGTACAAAGACCAAGCTTGCCTCTTCCCTACTCATCATGACGATTGTGGGTGGAGCGGTTGCTCCTGTAATCATGGGGTATATAGCGGATACTACGGGCAGTATGGCGATTGCATTCCTCATACCGCTAGTATGTTATGGGGTGATTGGAACGTATGCTCTTTTGAATCGCCACGTTCCTCTTTAGATACAAGGAGGATTTTTCGAAAACCTACCCGTCCTTCCTTACCCTTAAGGAAGGCTCCACCTCTCATCTCGGTCTTCTCCCCTCAGGGAAGAAGAGGGAAACCGCCATCCGGTGCTCGGAACCGCTACGCTATAAGGTTGGCGGACCATCAAAGGTCTTCGCCATTTTTTGCGGGCTGGGACCGCCTTATTACAACTTGCTTCTAGTCTTCGCCATTTTTTGCGGGCTGGGACCGCCGGGAGAAGAGAGTTTATAGTTAACAGTTTATAGTTAATAGTTTACAGCTTATATTCGGGGGATTTTGTTGATTTATTGTGAATTTCTTGGTGTTTTAGAATATGCTTATTGGCATAGCCCAATCAATGGGCTATGCTGATGAGTTTACTAGCTGGAGTTGTTATCATGGCACATTATCAAAGAGAATCCTCGATTCGTTTCATAATTTCCTTTGTCGGAAGGCGATGGTTGGACTCCAGCAAGGCTTTAAGCTTGGTTATATATTCTTCTTTCGATAGGATATCATGGTGAAGAAGTTCGTCTTGGTATCGCTGATTACTATTTCCATTAGGCAAGAACGAAATTATGTAACACTTCCTCTGTCGTTTTGTTGAGTAAGACGGCAGCCTTGGATTCTGTAATCAAGCCACTTGACAG
>NZ_JBNPLT010000084.1:0-2078 GCF_050313615.1 Prevotella sp. SGI.167
AAATCAAGAATTGAACGGGATGGAATCTATGCAATTCGATAAATATGTAGCATTGGATATACTTAATAGAGTACATATTTCTATTGAGCATATAGAAGAGCGTTCACAACCTGTTGGCTAAACGTCTGTATGGTAAGCTGTTTGCAGATAAAGGCTATATCTCGCAAAAACTCTTCGATTCACTTTTTGAGGAAGGCATCCAGTTGGTAACAGTATTACCCTTTGTTGATTCTTTCCACCAATTCATCTGGTGTAAGTATCTCCATCTTAGAGAAGCCAAACCACTTTTTGCCCAAGTCCTTTATGGATGCTCCTATATGATACACATCATCGTCTATACAAAGGAAGCGGTCATGTGATAAACGGAATGTTTCAACATCAATCGGTGCATATTGAGCATTATGACGGTCTATGTCGAGTTGGAACTGACGGCTTATCTGCTGAGTGTAGATGATTGCAGACACGTTATTGTCTCTTTTATCGAGCAATGTCAGTACAGTCTCGTCAACATAGTTGTCGATAAGGACAATACGTTTCTTCGCACTCTTAATCAAGTCGGACACGAAAGTATAGGCATCATAAACTTGCCCATTGTAGAACACACCTTGTTTCGGTTTTGCATTGCCTTCGTCCAATCTGCGAAACACTTCTTCTATACGTTTGTCGGATTCTTGCAAGTGTTGTTGCATTTCCAATTGATGGTATTCCATAGTTGAGAGACGCTGAAACACTTGGGCATTGTTCTGTAGAAAGTGACGCATTGAAGTGAAAGCTCGCATTATTCGAATATTCACCTCAATCGCAGTGTCTGAACGTAAAACACTACTAAGCATAGCGACTCCGTTTTCAGTAAATACGTAAGGCATGTATTTCAAATGTTGTCCGCGTCCTTCGTTTAAGGTCGCAATTTGCGACCTTAAACATTCTTCCTTGGTCAATTGAAACATGAAATCTTCTGGAAATCGTTTAATATTACGTTTTACTTGCTCATTAAGACGCTTTGTTTCAACGCCATAAAGTGTGGCAAGGTCACGGTCAAGCATAACTTGTTGTCCTCTAATGATTTTTATTAGAGGCTCTATATTGTCAACACCAACCAACTGGTCACTTTTTGTGGTCAGTTCGCTGCTCTCCTTTTTTCCTATTTTATCTGTCATATTTATATTCATTTTTCTAAAATCACAAATTGTGACTTTGAACATTACCATATTTAACAGCATTCAAAGGTAGTGCTTTTAGCCACTATTGCACAACCCCTTTTTTGAAAAGAACGTAAAATTAATAGTTTTATTGCTGTGATTGTACTTTTATTAATCGAGGTGGTTAAGTTCTATGCAGCTGATGGCAAGCTTATCGGCTCATCTTCTGTCGTGGACGGTACCGCATCCTGCGCTGTATCAGAAACTATGGTTATTGCAAAATTCGGTGATAATGCAATCAAGGTTGCAGTAAAATAAACTATTGTAGATAAAAAGTAAAAAGTTTGATGCACTGAAAATGTGCGTCAAACTCTTTTTCCCGAATATCCTTGTTTTTATAAGCAGCATACAGCTAAAAATAAGATAAATATAGCTACAGACGTAGCACATCCATTTCGTCATTATTGCATGATGTCATAAAAGGATATTCTTCGGATTCATTATGAGCCTCTGTTGCATAATCGTGACGATAGGCAACTATTGGTTCTTGAACGGTACTACTAGCCTCGAAAAAGCGTTGGGCTTTATCGTTTAGTTGTTCTTTTGAGTTTGACATTATTTTAGGCATATTGTAATCCTCCTTAATTTTTGTTACTCTAATTTGATGCTAAAATACGATTAATATTTGAAATCACCAAAGTTTTGTGCAGGTTTCTTCCTCCTTTGAATCTATCATGCAAAATAACGACAGGTAAACCAAGGATATATGAAAATAAAATTGTATCTTTGCACTATATTTTATTAAAAAGGCTGCAATATGAAATATCCTATCGGAATACAGAGTTTCGAACAAATCATAGAAGATGATTATGTTTATCTCGATAAGACGGCATTGGTCTATGACTTAGTGACTAATGGTAAAGTCCTAGAAGCTTAATT
>NZ_JBNPLT010000085.1:0-1908 GCF_050313615.1 Prevotella sp. SGI.167
ATTAATATTTTCTTGCCGTTGCTTTAGTGTTCATAAAGGGGATTCAAGAAATACTGATTATCCGTTTGATGCCAATATCATGAATGAACTGTTCATCATGACTGACGATGAGCAATGTCCCGACATAATTCTTCAACGTATCAGCCAATATGTCCATACAGGAGATGTCTATATTGTTTGTCGGCTCATCAGCGATGATGATATCCGGAGCCTTCTCTGCGATGAGCAGACAGCACAAGGCCAGTTTCATCCGCTCGCCGCCACTCAGGCATACGCATTTCTTATCCCACGTCTGAGCTGTAAACATAAAGCGGTTGAGAAGCATTTTCAGTTCATGCTCGGGCTTCTTGCTGTTGCAGCTTTCCAGCAGACCATAAACGGTCTTGTCATTGTCAATACAAGAATACTCCTGGTCGAGATACAAGATATTCAATGAACCTCTTCGCCATATCTTTCCAGTGGTGGGCTGTAAGGAACCTGCAATCAGTTTGAGCAATGTAGTTTTGCCAGTTCCGTTATCACCTTGAAGCCAAATCCGCTCGCCGCTTGAGATTGAAAAACTCAATGGATCATCCTGCCATAAGACATTCCGCCCTTCGTATCTGTAAGTTAAGCCATCAGCTTCTATCAGCCGTTTGCTTCCATGCATATCAGAATTGCTGATATTGATCTTCACAGATTTGTCATCGCTGATGGATGCCCGTATCTCATGTACCTTCTGACTCATCCTTTGCAGTTTCTCCTGCTGCACCTTGTTTAGATGAGAGGTTGCTGCTTCCGAACTGTCTCGTCTGTTCCCCATGGCTATGCGGGCAATGCCCTGTCCTGCACTGTGCTTTTCTCCCCTTGAGGCATGTTTCTGCTGCCGTTCCATGGTCTTCTGTGCCAATTTCTCAGCTTTCTTCAGTTCTTTCTGCTCGTTCTGAAAACTTGCGACTTTAGCGGCATACTCAGCATCAACAGTCTCCTTGTATTGAGAGTAGTTCATTGGATAGAACTGCATGCCAGTGGATGACATCTCAAAGATGCCCGGCATCAGGTTCAGCAAAGCCCTGTCGTGACTGACAATGACTATGGCGCTGTTCGTCTTTTGGACAAAGTCATACAGCTGAGCCCGTCCTTTCATGTCTAAATGATTGGTGGGCTCGTCCATCAGAATCATATCAGGCTTGAACACCTCGATTCCTGCAAGAAACACCTTAGTCTTCTCCCCTCCGCTAAGTGAGGCCAGTGACATATCCGGAGTAATATAGTCTATGCCCCATTTAGTGAAGGCTGCTGATATTTGTTCCTCAAGGTCCCATTCGTCATTGAGAACAGTAAAGTCATTCTCTGTTCCTCGTCCGCCCAAGATGGCATACAATGCCTGAAGCTTTTCCGAAAGGCCTAATGCATCTGCCACTGTCTGACCATTGTATTGACCGAAATGCTGAGGAACCAGATAGAGACGGTCATCGCACAGCACAGTGCCAGCCGACGGAGCAAGTCTGCCAGCCAATATCTTGAGAAGTGTCGATTTACCTATGCCATTGTTCCCTATAATGGCGCGTTTGTCACCCGAAGATACAGAGAAGCTAATGTTTTGGAACAGTATGTCTTTATTGGGATGGATGTATAACAAGCCTTGTACTTGTAGACTCATGATTATTTGCTATTGATGATCCTTAATTCCGCAACACTATAATTTAACTTTATTTATAAGTTTCTGAGCAACAAAAAGTTACCCAGGATTTTGCCATGTCAGATTTTTCACTTATCTTAGTGTTGCAATTAGAAAACAAGCGTAAATCGTAACAAGACATGGCAAAGGTACAAATAAAATCCGAAAAACTCACACCTTTTGGAGGATTTTTTTCAATCATGGAGAAATTTGACTCCATGCTTTCACCTATTATCGACCAGACACTT
>NZ_JBNPLT010000086.1:0-1767 GCF_050313615.1 Prevotella sp. SGI.167
GGCATGAGCTTATTCTAATGGGTGCAAGTCCCTAACAAGCCCTAATAGCGGGAATTGTATAGCCAACAGCAAGGGTGTCCACTGCGAGGTGGAATCTGAAAGAAGCTGGCGGCAAACATCTGACCTAACGTACAGAAACTTCATATAAGGCATTTGACCATGGATGAGATTGCCACACAAATCAAAGTCCTATAGCTATTCGGAATGGTTGGTGTAAATGAAGTGGGTATAAGATGGAAAGAATAAGCCCTTATCCGAGGAGGTCTCACGGACATGGCGATTAGTTGCCTTTACGAAAGTCATGGAGTAAAGCTTGCCGTGAGAAGTCAGCAGATGCCATAGTAGTGGAGTTCTCGATAACGCTCCATGAAGGGCAGAACCTATAAATTAAACGATAGTAATTGAAACGTACCTTATGAAGGAAAGAATGCAGAAAACATTGGCAGAAGTCAAGGGCTGCCCACAGAAAGATAGGACGGAATCCGAAGGATATGTGGGAGCGCAGACCTTCATGTGGATATGTGAAGACAACATCGTGGAAGTACCATTCGACAAGGAACACCTGTTGGAGCGCATCATCAGTCCTGATAACCTACTCAAAGCCTACAAGGCAGTGCAGCGTAACAGGGGCTGTAGCGGTATCGACAAGATGTCATGTGAGCAAATGCTCCCTTGGCTCTTGGCTAACAAGGCTGCCCTAATCCGTTCCTTGCTTGACGGTTCATACCGTCCGAACCCAGTAAAAAGGGTAGAGATACCCAAAGACAATGGCAAGATGCGCCTGTTGGGCATCCCCACGGTTATAGACCGTCTGGTTCAACAAGCCATCAACCAGACCCTAACTCCCATCTATGAGCGTCAATTCTCTCCAGGAAGCTACGGCTTCCGTCCGAGAAGAGGCTGCCATGATGCCCTAAGAGGTGCTCAGAAAATAATCGATGATGGCTACATTTATGTGGTTGACCTCGACTTGGAGCGTTTCTTCGACACGGTGAGCCACAGTAAACTCATAGAAATCCTCAGCCGCACGATAAAGGACGGTAGGGTGATAAGCCTTATCCACAAATATCTCCGCAGTGGTGTGATGAACAAAGGTATGTTCGAGGCAAGTGGGGAAGGCACTCCCCAAGGAGGACCGTTAAGTCCGCTTTTGAGCAACATCATGCTCAACGAGTTGGACAAGGAACTCACAAGCCGAGGTCTCCCTTTTGTCCGCTATGCCGATGACTCGATGATATTTTGTAAGTCCAAGCGTGCAGCCAAACGCGTGAAGGAATCTGTAACCCGCTTCATCGAAGGAAAACTTCATCTGAAGGTGAACAGGGACAAGACAGTTGTGTCCTATGTGCAAGGTGTGAAATACCTTGGTTACTCCTTTTATGTAATGAAAGGCAAATGCCAACTCACGGTACACCCAAAAGCCAAATCCAAGATGAAAGCCAAACTCAAGGAGTTGACTTCCCGAAGCAATGGTTGGGGATATGCCAAGAGAAAGCAAAAACTTGAAGAGTACATAAGGGGATGGGTAGGTTACTATCACCTTGCCAACATGAAACGTTTCCTCATGGAAACTGACGAGTGGCTAAGGCGACGGCTACGTATGTGTATATGGAAGTCGTGGAAGAGGGTAAAAACGAGAATTGCCAACTTGATAAAGTGTGGTATAGATAAGTACCAAGCTTACATGTGGGGCAATAGTCGTTTGGGGGATTGGCGCATAGCTGGCAGTTACATACTAAGTCGTGCGATAACCAACGAAAAGTTGAG
>NZ_JBNPLT010000087.1:0-1734 GCF_050313615.1 Prevotella sp. SGI.167
AAAAGATCTTTGACATATTGACACAAGCAAAACTGTAAGTAATGAACTTTAGTTCAGACTAAAGTAAATCAAATCGCAAGATGAGATTTCACTTTGTTAGAATACAGCTGAAAGTATGAGCTACTTATTCGTTATTCGGAAACGAGTAACAAGAATACAGTCTTAAAGAAAGTAAGAAAGGGCGTATGGCGGATGCCTAGGCTCACGGAGGCGATGAAGGACGTGATAAGCTGCGATAAGCTTCGGGTAGGTGCAAATAACCCTTGATCCGGAGATTTCCGAATGGGACAACCTAGCCGTCTGAAGGACGGTTACTCTTACCAAGTAAGAGAGCTAACGCAGGGAACTGAAACATCTTAGTACCTGCAGGAAGAGAAAATAAAAGAATGATTCCCCCAGTAGTGGCGAGCGAACGGGGAACAGCCCAAACCAGTGGCGTCGCAAGGCGTGGCTGGGGTTGTAGGACCGCGACATTGTATTGAAATGGTGAGTGGAAGTATCTGGAAAGTTACATCACAGAAGGTGATAATCCTGTACACGAAGCCAGATCAGGCATAGCGGTATCCTGAGTAACGCGGGACACGAGGAATCCTGCGCGAATCTGCCGGGACCATCCGGTAAGGCTAAATACTCCCGTGAGACCGATAGCGAACGAGTACTGTGAAGGAAAGGTGAAAAGAACCCCGAGCAGGGGAGTGAAATAGTTCCTGAAACCATGCGCCTACAAGCGGTCGGAGCATCTTGCGATGTGACGGCGTGCCTTTTGCATAATGATCCTACGAGTTACCGTCACTGGCGAGGTTGAGTGTCATGAGACACGTAGCCGCAGTGAAAGCGAGCCTGAACAGGGCGCACAGTCAGTGGGGGTAGACGCGAAACCAAGTGATCTACACTTGGCCAGGATGAAGTCCCGGTAACACGGGATGGAGGTCCGCACCAATAAGCGTTGAAAAGCTTCTGGATGAGCCGAGTGTAGGAGTGAAAGGCCAATCAAACTTGGAGATAGCTCGTACTCCCCGAAAGGCATTTAGGTGCCGCGTCGGATGGTCACCGTGAGAGGTAGAGCGACCGATAGGACAAGAGGGCTTCACCGCCTATCGAGTCCTGACGAACTCCGAATGCTCACGGTCTGCAGTCCGGCAGTAAGGGGGCGGGTGCTAAGGTCCGTCCCCGAGAGGAGAAGAATCCAGACCGCCGTCTAAGGTCCCGGAGTTCTGCCTGAGTTAGTCTAACGAAGTCTGGTCCCTATGACAGCTAGGATGTTGGCTTGGAAGCAGCCATTCATTCAAAGAGTGCGTAACAGCTCACTAGTCGAGGGTCCGGGCATGGATAATAATCGGGTATAAGGCAGACACCGAAGGCGCGGGATAGCAATTATGAAAGTATCGGTAGGGGAGCATACTCACAGCGTCGAATGGTGTACGTAAGTTATCCTGGAGCGGTGAGTAAAGCAAATGTAGGAATAAGTAACGATAAGGAGGGTTAGATTCCCTCCCGCTGTAAGACCAAGGTTTCCCGGGCAATGCCAATCAGCCCGGGGTCAGTCGGGTCCTAAGTCTAAGCCGAACGGCGATGGCGATGGCAGAGACGGTTAATATTCCGTCACTGCCGCATGGGGCGACGTGGAGACGGAGCAGTGAAACCACCGCGGGGCGACGGAAGTCCCCGTTGAAGAGTGTAGGTGTTGAGGATGGCAGGCAAATCCACCATCCGAGCTGAACTTGACAGTACGGA
>NZ_JBNPLT010000088.1:0-1688 GCF_050313615.1 Prevotella sp. SGI.167
TATCTTTTAGTTATCTATTAATACCATTATCCCTTGAAAGGTAAACATGGTAGACTATTCTCTCCAGTTTATGAACTATGTTACTTCTGAGAGTTTGAGACATAAATTCGTTTTGTATATTTACCAAGTACGAACAAAGTAACTGGGCAAATCCAAACCTCCTTTGTGAATCCCTCTAAATTGGAAACCTTGTAGGTAGCACCACCAAAGATTCTGTAATATTGTCTGGTAAGACAGATATCAGTAGATTCTTTCTGTTCGTAAGATACACGTACAGTGACCAATCTAGACTTGAATGTCTCCAACAAATGGTTAGCTCCTGCAACCATCTGCAAGTTATGATGGTGTCCAGCCCAAGGCATTTTAATATACCATAGGTTATCACTCTCTTTTTCGAAAGTAAGAACATACTGACGAGTGCTCAAAGATTTCACCATAGCCTTTACTAAAGTGGCAAACAATTTAAAATAATTCATTTTTGTTTAAACGTTTTATTAAATTCTACAAAAGTTTCGTTCGTAATGAAATTAGGTAGCAATAAGCTTCTTCGTTTCTTACAGCATCAAATCCTTGATGGTTGTACCATTCATGAATCTGCTTAAATCTACCCTTTCTCCAATACCATGCAAATGTCCGGTTTCTGAATACTGCCAGATATTGCACTTTCCTCTGCCGTCGATAGAGGGTTGTCGGGAGTTATAATTGGCGATGAAGAGATAATAGCGATTGAACTTCGCCCCCATCTCCTTATTATAGAAGCTCTCGTTGCTATAGATGATAGGATACTTGCCATAGTGTTTCTTCACCAAGTCAGCAAACACCTGTATGCTATCCTGCAGCTGTCGTCCCTTCCATCTTCCCTGGATGCCTTTCTCCTCCACATCCAATACAGGAATCAAGTCCTGCTCACTCTTCTTCACCATCTTTTGGAAATCCCGGAACTGAGCAGTTGCAGAAGAGCCGGCAGACATCAGATGATAAGATCCTACCTTCAACCCATATTTACGAGCCAGTCTGATATTTCGGCGATAATGTCGATCCACATATCCCTTACCATGTGTAGCTCTGATATAAACGAACTTGATTCGCTTATTCTTCGCAATTTCCTTCCACTTGATAACTCCATTGTGTTTCGAAACATCAATGCCGTCATATCCGCCACGAGTATAAGGTTGCCCTTTCAATCTATCAACGAACACATCAGAATAAGATGAAACGATGCCTAACCATCGCTTCACCTTATATGGCGACACCACATACATGATTCCCAGACCAATACCAGCCAATACGACCAGGCTGCCTAAGGAAACCAAAGTGTATTTTAATCCTTTCTTCATTACATTTTATTTTTTAGTTGTTTTCAGGGGAACAAAGATAGTGAATTTATCCGAAACAGCATAGAAAGTTGGGGGGTAAATGTATGAAATAGGGGGCTGGAAGTACGAAATGACAAAACAGCTACCTGACATTACTCATCAAGTATCCGTTTTAAAGATTCTATCATTTCCTGAATTGCCTTTTTCAAAGGTTTCTATAATCCACCAAATCTGATCGGCATCAACCTCAAAATAATGATGAGCTATGATATTGCATAGATTCCATCCCGTTCTATTCTTGATTTAAAGAAAGGATTCATGTTTTTGTGAATACGCACTACATCAACTGAGCACTTGAACAAGCCCTCTAAG
>NZ_JBNPLT010000089.1:0-1648 GCF_050313615.1 Prevotella sp. SGI.167
AGGAAAACTTATCAGTTCATTGCTGGTCTTCTTGGCTAGTCGGTTGAACCATACAAGCAGAATAAAGTTCATTCCTATTAGTGCCACTCCCAGGAAGACAAAGAGGATGAGATAAACACTCTGGTAACTCATGTGCCATTGCATCCCCGTCATCTTCGTATAGTTGATGAGTGCTTTATGCTGAGTCAGAAAACTCTGCCCAATGAATGGGCTGATGAAATTGAACCAGTTGGCGAATATCAGGTATGCATATCCAAGAATGGAGGCTGTTCCTGATATGGTGAACACATCCAGGCCGAATTGCTTGTATCTCTTCCTCATGGGAATGAGAAGCAAGAGGCAGGATAGGATACACACCAGTCCCTGTAGGTATAAGCTCCATGCCACATTGGCAGTAGCATATGAAACTCCCAGGCTTTTGGCAATCATAGAAATGATGCCTGCGATTATATCATATAACATTTTCATTGTATATTGTTATTTTTACGTTGTTTCTAATGTTAGAAAATCATGGGTGCAATGATTTTATTTATTACTCAATGTTTTAGAGTGCCTTTGCACATCCATATATACCTTTAGCTGGCTAAAGGTAAACATTTCTGGAGCAAAAGTAGATAAAAATGAGCAGATAATGCTACATCCTATCTGTTGATTGTACCAAATGCCTGCTTCTGTGTATAAAATACATGTTCTAAAGTCTGTTCTATCTGTTTGTAGTATTTTGTAGATGAGTTCTCTTCATGTAACTTTTGAACAATTCTTTCAAGTTCCGATAAATCATGCCGTTATCAGAGTCTTGTTACCATGGATTGATGAAAATTTGAGTTTTTGCATTGTGAAGCGAAGAAGCATGAGGAGGTGCGATGGGGTAAAATCATGCGTATAGTTAGTGCACTAGCCGTGGTTACTGCAAAAGTTAAACCCATAGATGGACAGGTGTTTAGTGTAAAACATAGAAAGAGGCAGAAAGTTAACTCTCTGCCTCTGTGCTCTGTATTTACCCAATGCCGCTAAGAAAAAGAAAATCCATACTACACCCAAATCAGACTTCCCCCAAAACAGATGTTGTAAATCAAGGTGTTACAACACGAGTAGCAGCAATGTGTGTCAAAAAACATTCTTTTGTGCATAAACAGCTGGATCCAAAACCTGGTGATATCAGTTTTCTTTATTTTGCGTTTCAATTTCTTTGCTCAGCCATTTTTGAACAGCAAAAAAATCATCCAAAAGAGCCCTTAGGTATTCTTTCACGTGGGGTAAATCTTTTGGCAGTATACATTGGCGTTTGGAATGGAGAATGAATTTCTGTCCTTCTTCTTCTATGTAGTAAACAATGGTTGTTCCACTATAGTTGTTGATTGTGTTAACTGCCTTACGTACATTAGACATTTGTTCCAGATCATCCAATGGAACAACATACCACCCTGGATCCCAAATATTAATGAAGAAACTCTCGTTGGTGGCATCTATGATAAAATGTTCTCCCTGATATTTAAAATCCAAGCGATTCTCTTCCTCTTCTGAAACAAATACCTCACAGTTTAATTGCTTCAGCAGCTCTATGCACAAATCCTTGGTGTGTGGAGGTTCTTCCTGCTTTTCTTCTTGCAGTATGTCCGCAGAAGCCTCAGGTTGTGTACAGCCATCA
>NZ_JBNPLT010000090.1:0-1634 GCF_050313615.1 Prevotella sp. SGI.167
TGCTGCCCCTCAAAAAGTAGACACAGAAAGGTGGAAAACTGATGGAAAATGATTACCTTTGCAAGCAGATAGAGTTGTGTGCCCTGTAGAGAGGGCGTAGCCCGAACGTAAGGGCACACAACTTGCCGAAGCACGGTTATCTTATCGTCAAGTATTCACCAGAAAGGAAACTTTTTATGGCAAAGCATTTAAATCCATTGGAAAAGGAGTTCTTGATTCGTAAGTTCAAGGGAAACTCCAAAGTTAAGCTCGGTGATTTCTGCAGGGCAAACAATGTCTCGGAAACTTCTTTTAAGAAGTGGCTGAAGCAATATGAAGAAGCAGGCATAGAGGGGTTGGCTCGTGCTGATGCTGAGATTGGGAACATACTTCCTGAGGGCATTGACAAAACCAAGGAGGGGTATAAGCGAGAAATCCTACGCTTGCGTATTGAGAATGAACGGCTCAAAAAAAAATATCTGGTGAGGCAGAACGAGGATGGGCAAACGGAGTATGTTCGTTTAAAAATGAAGAGTTCAAAATAGTGGACATGCTATCGCACGAGTATCCTGTCAAGGATATCTGCAAGATGATGGGAGTAAGTCGGTCGGGGTATTACAAGTGGCTTAGAAGAGAGCCTTCATCCCGTGAGATCAATCGTGAGTTCATGGTGGGTGTGGTTGAGGACATACACTCGGAACACCCTACACATGGCTACAGGTGGGTGGCGGCGTACATAAGAATCAATTTACAGTTGAGTATCAGCGACAATTTCTCTTATAAATGCTTCCAATATCTTGGTATTCAGTCACAAACGAGACACAAGATACATTACAAACCACGTAAGGTAAAGGATAAGTACCCCAACCTCATTTATTCCACGTGGGACACGGTAGACAGACCTCGACAAGTTATCGTCTCTGACATGACAGTCATCAAATACTCTTGGTTCTTCTTTGAGTTGACCATGTATTTCGATGTCTTTACGAAAGAAATCCTAACGTGGCATGTGGCTGAGAGACGTGGACATAGAGACCAGTACATTGATGGGCTAAATGATGTCATCAACCTGTTGAAGGGCACAGATGAGCCAACTGTTCTTTATACGGACCAAGGTAGCGTGTATGCTTCACTCGCCTATAATGAGCTGATAAAGGACACGTTGATTGTGAGGTCTATGTCCAGGGCAGGAAAGCCTACAGACAACCCTGTGAACGAATCCCTCAACGGATGGATAAAAGAGGAATTGTTCATAGACTTCAAGATTGAGACATGTAATTCAAGAGAGGAGTTCGAGGAGGCCTTGGACGCATACGTGGATTATTACAATGAGAAAAGACCATGTTATGCTATCGGCTATGATACGCCAAATAATTACAGGAAGAGGTTTTATAAAGGGGAGCTTCCAAGAAAGGACACTTTTGGGAAGCGAGAGGCTAATGCAACACCGAAGTTCGTCACAGAACGGAAGAAAATGGCTGGAAATGAGAAAAATAAAGAATAATGTTCACTTTTATAAAGAAAAACTTGCAAATATGGATGAGATTGTCTACTTTTGCAAATGAAAAGGAACGAAATTTGATAGATATGTGTACTTTTAAAAATATAAATAATTAATAATCATTTTTTGTGTCCACTTTGGGGAACTGCTACAA
>NZ_JBNPLT010000091.1:0-1572 GCF_050313615.1 Prevotella sp. SGI.167
GTAAGAGGTCCGCAAATCGTAGCCGATAACAATAAGGATGATGACGAGTAAGTCACCATCCTTATTGGATTATTAGAAATTATATTTTACGCTGAAAGTGCATCCGATAGGACGCAACTGATAAATGTATCGATAATTGCTCTCCTTTATCTGCTTATTGACCACATAAACCCTTTGATTTGTCAAGTTTTGGGCTAGCAACTCCAACTCTATGCTCTTCTTTTTATATCGGATGCCAGCATTGGCATCGCTCTCATGCTCCTGATGGTCTGCGTCCTTGAGCCAGTTCATGCTGACATCGCCGAACAACTCCAAGTCCTCTAACAAGAAGAAAGAAAGCCCAAAGCTACCTTGGTGCTCTTGCATCGTAGTCCCCAAGTCCTTCACTCTATTTTGCATTTGGTAATAAGAGTACTCCAAAGACAAGTTCAGCTTGTCGCTCCAAAACGCCTGTTCCAATCGGGTATTTACCAGATAACGATCATTTACGAGTTTAAGCACATTGTCTTTCGACAGAATATTAGTATGGTAATTTCCCAAACTTGCCATCAGCGAGATAGACGTATCCGTGCTACGGAAATTCTTGCTGACATTGAGAGTGAGCGACTTGTCGAGCATGGTATTTTTCTTCTTGGACACCTTGTTGTAGACATCCCCATCCGATACGCTCGTTTGGCTCATCGAGTTGGTTTGCGAGCGAGTTATCAAGCCCATAAGCGAAGCAAAGACGCCATCCATTGTATTGTGGAAGTCGAGATGGCCGCTTGCAAAGAGAGAGTTTCGATTGGTCAAGCTACCAGTGCCCTTGGTCGTCGCATCCTTGTAAGTGTAGAATATCGGTGAAGTAACAAAGTTGGATATGTCACCGAAATTGCATCGGGAACCTCCTCTCAACCTAAACTTCAGTCCCTGAGTCACTTTCCATGCGAGGGTGGTGTTGACATTGGCATAGGTGTCATCATGACGAAAATCCTTGTCCTCTCCCACATTCTCGAAATGCATGTTGAGCAGAGACAACGGAACTCTCACCTCCCAGGTAAGCCGGTTCCAAGCCATCTGGAAGTAAGGCTCCACGCTTGTATTGAGCATATAGCCCTGAAAAGTGTTGGCTAGCTTCTCCTCGGAACGAAGTCGGGATAAACGAATCTTATTGTAATAAGACTCGAAGTTTACCTTGACGCCCATTTGTACGAGTCTGCCGAGTTGCCATCCGAAAGAGGTATGCTCGTCGGTCTGGAAGGCTGTCTCGTTGAGGCTTTGCCACATCTCCCAACTCTTGTCGGTAGGAATCGCTTGGAGACGATTGACAGGAGTGTTGGAGAACTTGATATTGCTTTGCAACTGAAACACTTTCTTCCCAACGTGATAGATGGAGCTAAACTGGTTGGTTAGCTGATAATTGGCTGATTTTTGCTTTTGTGCGCCATCAAAGTTGTCCTCAAGCCCAAAATGCTTGTGATAGAACTTGGAGTTGAAGGTAAAGTCATCCAGGAAATATACTTTCTCCGTATTGTTCTCCAGTTTTATCTTTCCCATCAAAGAATTAGAATATACTGCCGCCTGCACCTTCTC
>NZ_JBNPLT010000092.1:0-1551 GCF_050313615.1 Prevotella sp. SGI.167
ATTCTGCGGGATGGGACCGCCTGGGGAACTTTTAAAGGTAAAAGAGCTGTTTAAAGGTAAAAAATCTGCGTCATCTGCGAAATCTGCGTGACTTTAAAAGGTAAAAAGGTAAAAAATCTGTGGGAATCTGTGAGATCTGCGGGGAACTTTTAAAGGTAAAAGGGTAAAAAAGTAAAAAGGTAAAAAATCCGTGAGAATCTGTGAGATCTGTGGGACTTTTAAAGGTAAAAAAGTAAAAAATCTGCGTCATCTGTGAAATCTGTGGGACTTTTAAAGGTAAAAGAATCTGCGGGACGATTATGTCAGAGCGAAATGAGATTAGGAGAAACAGTTTTTGAGTAATTTGCTGATAACTTGAAGGATTCTTGATGTTTTTTTTGGTGTTTTCGAGAAAATAGCTTATTTTTGCAACACAATTCAGTTAAACGTTTTAAAAGGTGAAGGATATGAAACGGATAGAAGAACGATATATTAGCTTGCTTACCGATTTCGGTTTTAAGCGTATCTTTGGAACAAAGCCTAATAAGGATTTGCTCATCAATTTCTTGAATTCACTGTTTGATGGTTTTCATGTCATCAAGGATGTGAAGTACTTGAATAGTGAGCACGTTGGTGATGTCTTTGCCGAGCGCAAGGCCATCTTTGATGTATATTGCGAAAATGAGCGTGGTGAAAAGTTCATCGTTGAGATGCAGAATGCTTATCAGAAGTACTTCAAGGATCGTTCTTTGTTCTATTCTACTTTTCCTATCCGTGAACAGGCTCCAAAGGGGGCTGAATGGAACTTCAAGCTTGAACATGTATACACTGTTGCTCTGCTGAACTTCGACTTGGAAGAAGAGGCATTTGACAAGAATGATATCAACCATGATGTGGGCTTGCTTGACAAAAAGACTTTTAAGGTTTTTAATGACAAACTTTCTTTCAAGTATGTTGAGATAGCGAAGTTCAATAAGACAGAGGAGGAGCTTGACACGCTTTATGATAAGTGGTTGTATGTGTTGAAAAACCTTTCCCGATTGGATGAGCGTCCTGCTGCCTTGAAAGAGAAAGTGTTTACTAAACTCTTTGAAGAGGCTGAGATTGCAAAGTTCACTCCAACAGAGTTGAAAGAATATGAGGATAGTTTGAAGGCGTATCGTGATGTCAAGAACTCTATAGATACGGCTTTGGAAAAGGGGCGTGAGGAAGGTATGGAAAAAGAAAAGCTAGCCACAGCTCGCCGCCTTCTGTCAATGGGGCTTTCTGATGAGCAAGTATCAACAGCCACCGAGCTTCCACTGAAGGAAATTCAGAAAATGAGGGAATAAGCCTGAACCTAGCAGAACTTTCAGAGAAACAATAGTTTTTGCCCCACTTGTTCCTCCCCAACGGGAGGGTCCTTAATCCCTAACCAAGCCTTTCCCTTAACCATGAAGGGAAAGGATGTAACCGCCCTCCGGTGCTGTTTTTTCGATCCACCCCGTCCCTCCTTTGCCAAGGAGGGCTCCACTTTCTCCCCAAGCCCCTCTTCCTCAGGAAGAGGGGATGTAACCGACCTGCTGTGCTGTT
>NZ_JBNPLT010000093.1:0-1476 GCF_050313615.1 Prevotella sp. SGI.167
CGGCAAAATCCTAGGCAACTTATTGTTGCTCAGGAACTTATAAATAAAGTTAAATTATAGTGTTGCGGAATTAAGGTTTTAATTGCAATTTTATGGTCACTTATTTTGATACATGTGAGATTCTTGAAATGCTGTCTGAAGCATCTGTAAAGGTGTTTCTGGACGGCGGTTGGGGTGTCGATGCACTTATAGGCAGAGAAACAAGAATACATAACGACATCGATCTGTTCGTAGAGAAGAAAGACTATGGTAAGGCCATATCCGTGATTACCTGGAAGGGATACAGAGAAGTTGTAATGGACTATACGACCGATAGCCATACTGTCTGGAAAGATGACAACGGAAGAATAATCGATCTGCATTGTTTCGAATATGTCGAAGATGGAATTCTATATGACGGATACACTTTCCCAAGCGAAACTTTCTCAGGTAAAGGAAATATCGGGAATATTGAGGTAACATGCATAAACCCGGAGGCACAGGTACAGTTCCATCTTGGATATGAATACGATGAAAATGATGTCCACGACGTCCTGTTATTATGCAGAACTTTCAATCTTGAGATACCGGAGCAATATAAAACTCACATCTGATTCAATATGCTATGATTACTGATAGTTATGATATTGAAACTGAACCAATGATCAATCTGTTTGATTTCTACGGCAGACGTGGAGATTTTGCAGATATATGCCTGATAATATTCTCGAAGGAGATTCATCGGCATTTACTTGATTCCTACGAATCTGAAATTATTGCAACTATGCCGGCTTGCAATGGCGATACGCATATCTATAAAACAACTTATAAAGGAGTTACGATAACTTTCTACCTGTCAGGAATAGGTTCAGCAGTAGCATCCTCTCAATGTCATCTTGCAAGCTGGCTAACTGGAGCATCAAAGTTCATTATGTTCGGTTCCTGTGGCAGTCTTGACCGTACAACCACACAAGGTAGATTTATCATACCGACACAAAGTTACAGAGGGGACGGGTGTTCATATTATTTTGCAGCACCATCCGACTATATTGATATAGCCGCAAGCAAGGAACTTTCCATAATTTTCGACAAATTATCTGTACCATATATTACAGGTAAAATATGGACGACAGATTCGATGATCAGAGAAACAAAAGGACTTGTACGCAAACGAAAGGAAGAAGGGTGCATCGCAGTAGAAATGGAATTGGCTGGAGTTCAATCTGTGTGCGACTTCTACAATTTGAAGTTGTATGCTTTTTTTGAAACAGGTGACATTTTGGATACAAATGGATATGAAGCCAAAGGCTTGAACAATGCCAACCATAGTTTAAACAAACTTTATATTGCTTTAGAAACGGCAACCTACATCTGAAGTATATCAGAATTGTAAATTCCCATTTAGCGGACTATATAAAAAGTATTCCATAACCATCTATACGTGGTTTACGGAATGCTTACTTTATAACAATTAGGTTTACACTCGTTTATTTTGAC
>NZ_JBNPLT010000094.1:0-1468 GCF_050313615.1 Prevotella sp. SGI.167
CAAGGCATTTGCCTTTTCATAATCATCTGCCTTGGAATGAAGTCGAGATACCTCTGCCCGTAAATCTGAGTTATCAGATTCCGCTTGGGTCAAAGCCACCTCCAACACATAGATACGAGCATTTGCATCTGATAAATCTTCGCTTAACATAGAGATACGCTCGTTTGCCTTGTCAAGTTCCTCCGACAACTCTGTATTACCTTGCTCAATCTGCTGTTTGAGCAAGCCAACAAGATGTTTGGACTTGGCAAGGTCATTGCTAGCTTTAGTCAACATTGACTTATACGTAGCAAGCTGCATCTCTATATTACTCTTGTTATTTATCATGTTTACAAAGGTACTAAATTTCTGCGACATATACAACTATTTCTTGTTAAGAAAAGTTATATAACCACTTGTTTTTCAGAAGCTTACAAGATTTCAAAAACAACTTTTCCTCGTATTCCTTGTTTTTCTTTTCCAAAGCTTCTTTTGCTGTCAGAAGAGATTTGCGCTCTCTCAATAGGGCAAGCAATGCTTCCTGCTTGCCCAAAATATACTCTTGTATCTCTACCATCGCATCCATGATTTCAACCTGACGCAGATTCATTCGAGAAATTTCCTCTCGAATCGCCTTTTCATCAGATGAGCCTTGCTGCAATGAAACTTGAAGCTCTGCAACACGAGATTGCATACGCTTCAGTTCTGCATGCATGGATGGTATCAAACTCTTAATATCAGTATTCATAATATGATTTCCGTTTGTACGGATGTTGATAGCAACAGTATCAATGTCTCACGGCTTATCTTATGACAGCGAGCTGCCTCCAAGAAACGAGGCTTGAGAAACTTACCGTCATCAAACCACTTCTGGTATAAGACAAAACCATTGATATCATAATGTAATATTTTAACCTTGCGGTAATCCTTGGAATAGAAGATGAAGGCTTCATCATAACTATAAGGATCATGCTGCATTTTTTCACGGATGATTCCTGCCAAGCTCTCACGACCATTGCGCATATCAGTTGGTGTGGAACTCAAATAATAAGTTGTTCGAGAAGTGAAATTCAGCATGGCTATGACATTTTACGCAGCAGTTCTGCAACTGCAAACAGGTTAGAACACTTGATTTCCATCTCATCACCAGTCGGAGACTTCAAAATCAGTCTCTCAACTTGCCAACCTGCAGGAGTTTGTTGCTCGGGAACAAAATTCTCCTCAACTGTCAAAGCGATAAACTCACCTTCGCCTAGCTTCTTGTTTTCATCTGGTTGAAGCTGATTTGAACGATATGATTTCTTAAACTCAATGAGCCAGTCATAATCCACTGCCTCATCCTTACAATACTTGCGCAAGCTACGACCTTTACGATTTTGGTTGTAATCCTGCATCACTTTTTCGAAATATTCCCTTGTTTCCATTATCAAATTGTTTTGATTACGGATGCAAAGGTAATATATTATATAGGTACCGCCATACGGGCTAA
>NZ_JBNPLT010000096.1:0-1335 GCF_050313615.1 Prevotella sp. SGI.167
AATAAAATTCATAATTGATGTGCTCAAATCGAGCGAAAATAAGTGATAGGAGGTCTAAAAATTAAGTTGTGGGGACCTCCTTCTTCCCCTTATGCCATCTTTGCGATCAATTGTGGAACGCCAAGCATAGAGATGGCTCTACGCATGTTATAGGAGAGGCAGATGAGGGCCATTTCGGCCTCCACCTTAACCTTCGTTTTCAATAAAAAATAATACGCCCCTAAGGTTCTCTTCATCGTTCCAAAAGGATGTTCTGAGAGACACATTCTTTGCGCCATCTTCTTCTTGTCTAAATGAAGTTTGTATGTCACAATCTTGTGTTCTTTAACTTCTCGTTTCATCTTAGTCTTAGGAGGTTCCTGGTCTTCCTGATGATTACTGGAGTCTACCTTGTAATTCTGAGCTTTCATCACGAGAGTATCCTTGTTGAAGTCTGCTTCTTTAAATGCTGCTTTAGTACACTTATGCGAGCATTTTTTGCAAGCCAACTTATTGCAATAACGGATACGGCCATCCTTCTTTAATGACTTCTGACGTAATATAGAGCCCTGCGGACAATACACTAAATTCTTAGCAGCATCTCTGACAAAGTAGCCTTGCAGCGCAAGCTGTTTGAGTTCCTCATCAGACATTTCCTTTATATTACTTGATGCCGTACATTCGTAGGATTTACGAACACCAATTTGGGGAGAGTCAAGGATGCCTGCATAGGCAGTCGGTATTTTGCCAGCCTTAAGGCAAGTTTCGAGATTCTCGGGCTTTTTGCTGTTTAGCATATCATCTGTTACGGTTGCTTCTACATATTCAAACTCTACTTCAGCAACATCATCGCCATCTCGCTGTATTACATTAGGGATGATTCCTGCAGCCAAAGCGTTTGCCATGTCTTTTGGATCTTGATAACCCTTGTCGGCAACAACTTCTACTATTTCATGTTCCAAATCATTCTTGGCCTCAGTCAGTGTTTCCGTAATTTCGCCATGATCAGTAGGATTGGTGGTAACATTGTAGGTGGCTATCAGATGACTGTCTGCCTCGACGGCTGTCTGTACATTATAGCCAACGTTAAAACCGTCATTGAACTTCATCAACTTAGAATCAGGATCTGTGAGTGAAAGTTGTTTCTCTCCACTTTCCTCCAGTTGATTACGATATTCTTTGTAATCCGCCTGACGCTTCTGAACCACCTCCAGATTAAGCTCGGTTTCATCCCTGCCAAGCTTACGTTCATCATCGAAGTCGTTCTTTTCCAAATCCTCCAAGTACTGACGCTCATGCGCTTCAAGACGGGCAATACGATCATCAAGCTTATTGAGAGTAAAGTTGTTATCCTTG
>NZ_JBNPLT010000097.1:0-1329 GCF_050313615.1 Prevotella sp. SGI.167
ACGATCAGTAGGGGTTCTGAGAGGAAGGTCCCCCACATTGGAACTGAGACACGGTCCAAACTCCTACGGGAGGCAGCAGTGAGGAATATTGGTCAATGGGCGAGAGCCTGAACCAGCCAAGTAGCGTGCAGGACGACGGCCCTATGGGTTGTAAACTGCTTTTATAAGGGAATAAAGTGAGTCTCGTGAGACTTTTTGCATGTACCTTATGAATAAGGACCGGCTAATTCCGTGCCAGCAGCCGCGGTAATACGGAAGGTCCGGGCGTTATCCGGATTTATTGGGTTTAAAGGGAGCGTAGGCCGGAGATTAAGCGTGTTGTGAAATGTAGACGCTCAACGTCTGCACTGCAGCGCGAACTGGTTTCCTTGAGTACGCACAAAGTGGGCGGAATTCGTGGTGTAGCGGTGAAATGCTTAGATATCACGAAGAACTCCGATTGCGAAGGCAGCTCACTGGAGCGCAACTGACGCTGAAGCTCGAAAGTGCGGGTATCGAACAGGATTAGATACCCTGGTAGTCCGCACGGTAAACGATGGATGCCCGCTGTTGGTCTGAATAGGTCAGCGGCCAAGCGAAAGCATTAAGCATCCCACCTGGGGAGTACGCCGGCAACGGTGAAACTCAAAGGAATTGACGGGGGCCCGCACAAGCGGAGGAACATGTGGTTTAATTCGATGATACGCGAGGAACCTTACCCGGGCTTGAATTGCAGAGGAAGGATTTGGAGACAATGACGCCCTTCGGGGCCTCTGTGAAGGTGCTGCATGGTTGTCGTCAGCTCGTGCCGTGAGGTGTCGGCTTAAGTGCCATAACGAGCGCAACCCCTCTCCTTAGTTGCCATCAGGTCATGCTGGGCACTCTGGGGACACTGCCACCGTAAGGTGTGAGGAAGGTGGGGATGACGTCAAATCAGCACGGCCCTTACGTCCGGGGCTACACACGTGTTACAATGGCAGGTACAGAGAGACGGTCCCTTGCAAAAGGGATCAAATCCTTAAAGCCTGTCTCAGTTCGGACTGGGGTCTGCAACCCGACCCCACGAAGCTGGATTCGCTAGTAATCGCGCATCAGCCATGGCGCGGTGAATACGTTCCCGGGCCTTGTACACACCGCCCGTCAAGCCATGAAAGCCGGGGGCGCCTAAAGTCCGTGACCGTAAGGAGCGGCCTAGGGCGAAACTGGTAATTGGGGCTAAGTCGTAACAAGGTAGCCGTACCGGAAGGTGCGGCTGGAACACCTCCTTTCTGGAGAGACGAATTTCCTGTGAAGATTTAGGAACAGGACTTAAAAGTTCGCTTCTCTTCTTGTACGCACCATCTGTTTAAT
>NZ_JBNPLT010000098.1:0-1242 GCF_050313615.1 Prevotella sp. SGI.167
CCATCCACCTTATTCAGAAAGTATTAAAGAGGCGATTAAACAATCGCCTCTTTAATACTTTCTACGATGTAACGAACATCATCATCCGTTACCATCGGACCAGCTGGCAAGCAGACACCCACCTTGAAGATGGCCTCACTTACGCCATTCACGTATGCAGGAGCATTCTGATAAACAGGCTGCTTATGCATAGGCTTCCAAACTGGTCTTGCCTCAATCTTCTTGCTCAACATGAAGATACGCAATGCCTCCACATTCTCATTCGGCTGACAATCAGTAGTAGGAGAATCCACCATGTGAATTACACCAGCTGCACCACCAACGGCAGTCTTCACTACCTCTTTATACGCATTCTCCTGACCTTGAATCTTCAACTTCGGATCTAGAGTCACAGTACAGAGCCAGTAGTTAGAATCATAGTCGGCATTAGGCGCCTCATGCAAGGTTACACCCTCAACATCCTTCAAGAGCTCCTTATACAACTCCTGTACATGCTTATGATGAGCGATGTGATCCTCCAATACAGTCATCTGACCACGACCGATACCCGCACAAACATTACTCATACGATAGTTGTAACCGATGGCAGTATGCTGATAGTAAGGATAAGCATCACGAGCCTGAGTAGCATACCACATCACGTTGTTCTTGCTCTCGGCATCCTGGCAGATCAAGGCACCACCACCAGAAGTAGTAATCATCTTGTTACCATTGAACGACAACACACCAAACTTACCGAATGTACCCAGCACCTGACCTTTCCATCTGGAACCACAGCCCTCAGCAGCATCCTCCACTACAGGGATACCATACTTTTCTGAAATCGCCATGATCTTATCGCAATCATAAGGCATACCATAGAGAGCAACAGGAACAATTGCCTTAGGATACTTACCCGTCTTCTCCTTACGGTCGATAATCGCCTTCTCCAGCAACTCCGGATCCATGTTCCATGAATCAGGCTCAGAATCGATGAACACAGGAGTAGCACCAAGATAAGTAATAGGATGAGAAGAAGCACAGAAAGTAAAGCTCTGCACGCAAACCTCATCACCAGGGCCTACGCCACAAGCCAGCAAACCCAAGTGAACGGCAGCAGTACCAGCGCTCAGCGCCACCACCTCACGAGACAACTCAGAGCCATCGCTGTTCTTAGAAACGAAAGCCTTGAGATCATCCTCAAAACCATTCACGTTAGGACCCAGAGGCACCACCCAGTTGGTATCAAATGCCTCCTTCACG
>NZ_JBNPLT010000099.1:0-1165 GCF_050313615.1 Prevotella sp. SGI.167
GGCAAGTTCTCAATAGAAGTGCAAAAATCTGAGGGGGTTTCAGGCTTAATAATCTATACCTGAAAACACCGAGGGGTTTGGGGGCGAGTAGCCCCCATGTATTGAGCTATGTCAAGAAATTCAATGAGCAATGCAATAAAATAAAACGGGGAGACCGCTGTCTCCCCAGAAATAATTATATTTGCATTGCTATGTACAAACAAATTATTTCGGAGCAAAGGTACACAATAAATGTGTTACTCCAAAAGAAAATGAGTAAAAAAGATATTGCCAAGGCAATAAATGTAGATTTATCCACCATTTATCGCGAATTAAAGCGAAATAGTGGTAGTCGTAACCATTACAACTGGGAAACAGCAGAAGCCAATGCCCGCCGCAAAAAGCGCAGAACTCCAGGCAATCGTCGCATCTCCCAAGAAGTAAGGGAAGAGGCTTTGCGCCTACTAAAAGAGAAGCAATGGTCCCCAGAACAGATATCTGGCTACCTTGCCAAAGAAGGCAAGCGCATCTCTACGGAGAGTATCTATCGCATCATCAGGAAAGACAAAAAAGAGGGAGGCTCTTTATATAAAAATTGCCGTCACAGATTGAAGCATCGTGCAAGACCTGTAGGTGGCAAACGTATTGTCATACCTAATCGTGTGAGTATCAGTGAAAGACCCAAAGAGGTTGATGGAGTGCGATTTGGTGATTTTGAGATGGATACAATCGTTGGAAAGGGTAATTGTGGAGCAATTGTCACATTGGTTGAAAAGCAAACAAATATGTTGTTTATGAGAAAGTTGAAGCACGGAAAGAATGCTAAGAAATTGGCAGAGACTGTAAAGCAGCTACTTATGCCATTCAAGGGAAAAATAAAGACCATAACAACAGACAATGGGGTGGAATTTGCGGCACATGAGATAATCAGTAAATCTCTTGGTGTACCAGTGTATTTTGCTGATCCGTATTCCTCATGGCAAAAGGGTGCTATTGAGAATGCAAACGGACTCGTTAGGCAGTACATTCCTAAGTCTGCTACGTTTTCAAACTTCAGTCAGCAGAAAATAACAAAGTTTACGGCAAAAATTAATGAGAGACCAAGAAAGAAATTGAATTTCTCAACACCAAAGGAGTGCTTTTACAAAAACATTTCGTAATTTTGCACTTGCTTGTTGAATTCGCG
>NZ_JBNPLT010000100.1:0-1135 GCF_050313615.1 Prevotella sp. SGI.167
TCCCTTGCCCTTTTGGAAAGGACGAGGGCTTGGGAGTGGGGTAAGGACCCTCCCGCAGGGGAGGGACAGGTGGGGCAAAAAAACACCTCTTTGGCAAAGGAAGAACAGGTAGAATCAAAAATGCACGAATGAATTTACAACTAACTTTTCGAAAAGAAACAAAAAAGCGAGGCTTCTTGAAAAAGAAACCTCGCTAAAAGCATGGATTCAGGTAAGCTTTACAGGCTTGCCCCAAATCCAGAATTAGTGATAAATAATATTTGGCACAAGCCAGATATTATTTAGCAATCATGATGGAAACACGGTTCATATCATTCTCTGCGAATGGCTGAACACGAGCACCCTTTGACTCTTCCGTGATGCGCTCAGCAGGAATGCCATAGCGCTTCTCCAACATCCATACAACGGCTGCAGCACGCTTGGCAGCGATGCGGTCGTTCACTCTGTCATTACCAGTACCCTTGTCAGCATAACCGGTAACAACCACCTTAGCCTCAGGATACTTCACCAGGAAGTCGATGACTTCAAGGATCTTCTGATTCTCCTTGGCAGAAATCTTGTTAGAGTTGATGGTGAAGAAGATATCACGACGGATTTCCTCTACCTTCTTCTCAACAACTGGTGCTGGAGCAGGTGCTGGCTCCTCAACCTTCTGAACGGGTGCTGGAGCTGGTTCCGGTTCTACTGGCTTCTCCTTCTTGGTAGCACTCTTGCCCAGGTTGATGCGAAGACCAGCCAAAGCATTGAAATACCAGTCAGGGTTATCAGCCTTCTTTGAGTTGTACTTGTCAGAAATGACATTGGCGTTACCCTCAAGCATCAGACTGACAGACTTGCTGACCTTGAATGCCAACTCAAGACCGGCACGACCGTAAGGGCGAACCTTGGTACCATCCCAGAGATACTCCAGGTTGTAGGCATTCATGTTCTTCATGGTAGCAGCCAACTCATTCACCTCGTCGTTATCCCAGGCGATGTTGGCGCCGGCACCAGCGAAGGCAGTAACGTTCAATACACGGTTAGGGTTCCAACCACAGAAGAGGTTGCTGAGGTTGAACATGAAGTCAACACCAGGAGCCACATATTTATATTTATACTGAGCGTTGTAAGGAGTCTCGCCCTTCTGAGCACGGAA
>NZ_JBNPLT010000101.1:0-1029 GCF_050313615.1 Prevotella sp. SGI.167
TGCGGGATGGGACCGCCAGGGGAATAGCAGTTTATAGTTTACAGTTAATAGTTTATAGTTTACGGTTGATTTCGTGGTTATTTGCTGATAACTTACAGATTTCTTGTTATTTTCTTGGTGGTTTCGGGAAAAAAGCGTAACTTTGGCGGCAAGATATATAAACTAAATAATAGGAGATAAGATTATGGCAATAGATATAAAGGTTATTCCGACTCTTCATGGTGATGAAGCTATTCGCTTTATCAACAATGCTGATGATGTTATGAAAAGTAAAGAACGTGTTGATTTTTCAGAGAAAATAGCTATAGCTCGTGCTATATTAAAAAAAGCAGGAATGTAATTATGGGATTTTTATTAGATAAGTGTAAACTTAAAAAGATGGATGACGAGATTCTTTCGACTTGCCATCCTTTTACTTGTGGAGATGAGGATTTGGATGATTTCTTTCTACATGATGCAATGCGTTATAAAGCAGAATTGCTTGGTAAAACTTATTGCTTTGTGCTGGATGATGATCCTAAAACCATTGTTTGTATGTTTACTTTGTCTAATGATAGTATCAGAGTGGATGTCATACCTAATAGTCGTGGTCGTAAACTTTCTCATGATATTCCTAGAGAGAAACGAATGCGTAGATATCCTGCTGTACTTATAGGAAGGCTTGGAATCAATGTTGACTTTCGTCATCAAGGTATAGGGTCAGAATTATTGGATTTCATAAAATCTTGGTTTATTGATGAAGAAAATAAAACTGGATGTCGTTTTTTGATAGTTGATGCCTATAACTGTATGGTTCCATTGGATTTTTATCAAAAGAATGAATTCTTGTTTTTGTTTTCGACGGAACAGCAAGAAGCAGAGAATCTGGGGTATGACATGACAAAGTCGTTGCATACGCGCCTCATGTATTATGATTTGAAGAAGTTAACTTCAAATTGAAAAACGTATTAATACTATGCGCCATTTGTATTATCACAAGTTTGACAAGAACCTGAGCTTTTTCTGTCTAGAGTTTTAAGGTGTCCTTCC
>NZ_JBNPLT010000102.1:0-1009 GCF_050313615.1 Prevotella sp. SGI.167
GTTCGACCGCATTGTTATGCATCTCGACACGACCATCCTGCAAGAACACCTTGAAGGCCTTCTCGTCATCAAGTACATAGTTGACTGCTCGCTGAACCATTGCACCATAAGAAGAATCAAGCTTGATCTTCTTCAACAACTTCATCAACTTGCCAACGATCGATGCACTGTACTTAAGTCTAAATCGGCGTCGCTGCTTAGCTGTATGCTTGCGTATCTTCGACTCTCGCTCTATCTGGAAGAGGTAGTTCATCATCAAGATGATTACACGCACACGATGGTCAGAGATATAAGCATCCACGAAGCGATGGCGGGCATGGAACCAGCAAGCTGTACGCACCAGTCCCATTTCCTCCAAATCCTTCTCAATTGTCTCATACAAGACTGCTCTGTCTGCAGTAAACACCCTTATACAAGAGTCCTTGAAGATGGCGTCTTCCTGCACACTGTGACTACGGCTACCCTCCTTATATTCCATCACACAAAGCTTGGCTTCCATGGAGAGGGCAGCATGGATGTACTCCACATTGTACTTAAACTTGTCTTCCTTACTCTCACGACTGCGAACCACGATTCTTGACTCGTCATTCTGGGTATAGACACACTGACGGATACGCTCAAGCATCACAGGTCCCAAGCGTTCACGAAGATAAGTCATGATTTGCTGCATCCAACCGTTCAAGGTTGACTGAGCTACCTTCATACCCATCTGTGACAACATATCCAACAAGCGGTTTTCGGAGAGATGATAGGCAAACTTCGACTCCAGATAGAACCTACAGAAGGATGGCATCAAAGGATTACCCTTGATGATACTCTGAGGATACTTGCTGCTCTGAGGATCAGAGCCAGGTACATTAAAGCGTGCTATCTTGTATTCCTTACAATAAACCTCTTGTTTCTGATAGAAGAACAGACGGACTACCCACATGTCCTTCTTACCCTTACGTATGATAACCTTTGCATTCTCAGGAAGATCAGATTTATCTATACCGAAGGACTTCAAGAC
>NZ_JBNPLT010000103.1:0-991 GCF_050313615.1 Prevotella sp. SGI.167
TTAGCCATGAGGTGATTGGGCTTCTGATTAAATAGCCGCCCATCTTGCCAATCAGAATATTGACAGAATCATGATGGAAGCGGTGGATCAGCTGGATAGATTGGAATAATATGAAAAAGGAGTGGGCTTAGTCCTCACTCCTTTCCTTTATGCTATAGCAAATGTGACATGGAGTACGATGCATACTTTCTGCACTTTCTGTGCTAACCTTTTCTGTTTTACCACCACATCTACGCAGTCCTTTCCAGGATTCTGTCTTATGGTATCTTAGTGAATAACTACCCATGCAGACATAAACGCCATCTGAGCATGATGATAGCAAGGTGCTAGTAAGAAGCAATAGAATCAACGTCTTCTTCATCATAAGCGTATCCATTATGCTCTATTTTTTTTCTAAGTTCCTTAAATGTTTCGTCAGAAACGCAATAGCTGCATATAAAACCAAAGTCGTTAGGACGCAGCTTATTTGTGTTAATAAACTTGACTTGATAATTATGATTTGTTCCGTCATCACTAAAGTCAAGAAGGTTCATACATTTCTTATCTGTATGCAAACATTTTGACTTGTCTATATACACAAATTCGCCTAGCTTTGATTCTTCTTTTTGCGTTTCATTTTTAGTTTTACTACAACCTAATACGCACACAGCAACTAAAATAAGAGGCAAATATAAACTTACTCTTTTCATATTAAAGCATTTTTACAACATGGAAAATAATGTCGTAGATAGCCCAAGAACTAAGTAGAGTGATTAATACTCTATACTTATTCTTTTCTCCAAGAAAATGATATATAAGCAATGCTATAGGTATGATAAATATCATATCTATCAAAACTGTCAAAGACTCAGCAAGTCTATGAACAAAAGGTGAAGGATGATAAATTCCATCACCTACAGCTGATGCTTCATCAAAGATGTTATTAGTATTGCTAATATATCTTAGGACAAAGCAACCTAGGAATACATAAAAACATAAAACCCATTTCTTC
>NZ_JBNPLT010000104.1:0-963 GCF_050313615.1 Prevotella sp. SGI.167
GGGGGAAAAAAGTAAAAAGGTAAAAAATCTGCGTCATCTGCGCAATCTGCGTGACTTTTATAAGGTAAAATAGTAAAAGAAAAAATCTGTGGGCATCTGTGAGAACTGCGGGACTTTAGAAGGGCTGCTTATCTGATAATTTGCTGATAACTTGAAGATTTCTTGCTTTTTTCTTGGTGGTTTCGAGAAAAAAGCGTAACTTTGGCGACAAAAGTTGAATATTTAATTTAAAGATTATGGCAACAACAGCATTAAATTATACGCAGGTACATCTCTTGCAAATGTTTCAAGTTGATGATTCCCGGAAGGGATTGGAGGAATTGAAAGAATTGCTATATTCTTACTATTCAAAAAAAATGGATGAATCCTTGAATGAACTTTGGGATTCGGGTGTTCTTGATCAAAAACGACTTGATGAAATCAATGATATGGATTTGCATAAATTAAAAATGTCATGAGTCGTTTAGTTCTAGACACAAATTGTCTAATACAGATTGTTTCTCCACGAAGCAAATACCATTTCTTATGGGATAGTTTTGTTCGTGGCGAGAATACTCTCTGTATTTCTAATGAAATCATAGAAGAGTATGTTGAGATTATGCAACTTCTGATGGGGAATGCTGCTGCAGAGTATGTTGTAAAAACTATTTTGAATAGCAGGTTTACAGAACTGGTAGTCCCTTATTACAATTTCAATTTAATAGAGGTTGATAAAGATGATAATAAATTTGTTGATTGCGCAATCACTGCTCATGCCAAATGTATTGTCACGAATGATCATCATTATGATGTGTTGAAAACAATTCCTTTTCCAAAAGTTGAAGTTGTAAGTCTTGTGGATTTTTTGAAATATCAATAATCATGATGTCAAGAGCTCTATAGATAAACGAAAATCCCTTTGTGTTTTTTTTCGATCCTGCCTGTTTCTCCTTTGCCAAAGAGGTGTTTTTGCCCCACCTGTTT
>NZ_JBNPLT010000105.1:0-945 GCF_050313615.1 Prevotella sp. SGI.167
GGAGTTGGTTTCTCAGATTCGAGAAACGATTCAAAGAGTTTTTTTCGAATCACCCCGTCCCTCTTTAGCCAAAGAAGGTTTTTTTTCGAAAACCCACCCGTCCTCCCTTACCCTTAAGGGAGGCTCCACCGCTTTCCCCAAGCCCCTTTCCCCTCAGGGGACAGGGGATGTAACCGCTCCTCCTCGTCGCTCAGAACCGCTACGCTCTATGGTTGGCGGACCATCAAAGGTCTCGCCATGTTGTTTGTCGGCTAGCGCATCAAAGGAGGCGTCAGGTTGTTCGCCAGATTGTTTGTCGGCTAGCGCATTCAATGTTCCTATCAAGGCTGTGTCGATACAATGGTTGTCGAAGCACTATGATGAGATAGAGGAAGAACCGGGGATGATTGTGATTGACGAGGCGCACCATGCGCTTGCCAAGACTTACAAGGGAATGTGGGATAGATTCCCGAAAGCTAAATTCCTGGGACTGACGGCTACTCCTTGCCGATTGAATGGTAAGGGATTCACTGATCTGTTTGATGTCTTGGTGCAGTCGTGGAGTGTTCCTGAGTTTATCAGCAAGGGAAGATTGGCAACATACGATTTCGTGAGCATCAAATCAGATGGTGTGACGCAACGGCTCATCGACTCCTTGCAGAAGCGAGGAGCAGATGGTGACTACCAGAACAAGGAAATGGATATGTTGCTGAATAAGAAACCGAGTATCGAAAGGCTCTATCGGAGCTTGGAAGAATTTGGTAAAGACAGAAAGGGCATCGTTTATGCCATCAATATCAGTCATGCTAATGCTATTGCCGAGTTCTACAGAGAACACGGCATCGCGGCTGTTGCTATTGATAGTAAAACGCCAAGTTCTTTACGAAAAGAACTTATTGAAAGGTTTAAAGCTTCTTCTAATACTTCTCAAAATTTTTCGAAAATCACCCCGTCTCTCTTTACCCT
>NZ_JBNPLT010000106.1:0-904 GCF_050313615.1 Prevotella sp. SGI.167
TCCTTGCGAAACCATCGTAACCAGCATCACCAATGCCACCCGTATGGAGCGCATCTTCTCCGAGAATCATCCTGACTATGTCTTCCATGCCGCAGCCTATAAGCATGTACCGATGATGGAGGACAACCCATCAGAGGCAGTGCAGAATAATGTATATGGTACGCGTGTGATAGCCGATATGGCTGTGAAGTACGGCACCAGGAAGTTTGTGATGATCTCTACCGATAAGGCTGTGAATCCAACCAACGTGATGGGCTGCAGCAAGCGAATCTGCGAGATCTACTGCCAGGCATTGAACAAGGCGATTGTGGATGGCGAGGTAAAGGGCGTCACCCAGTTTGTCACCACACGATTCGGCAATGTCTTGGGAAGTAACGGTTCCGTTATTCCAATCTTCAAGAAGCAGATAGCGATGGGCGGTCCTATCACCGTTACCCATCCCGACATCATCCGTTTCTTCATGCTCATTCCAGAAGCCTGCAAGTTGGTATTGGAGGCAGGAACCATGGGTAAGGGAGGCGAGATCTTCGTCTTCGATATGGGTAAGCCAGTCCGCATTGCCGATTTGGCAAAGCGTATGATAGCCCTTTCGGGAGTAGATGGCATCGACATCAAGTACGTAGGACTCCGAGATGGAGAGAAACTCTTCGAGGAAGTTCTGAACGATAAGGAAGCTACGATTCCAACCCATCATCCAAAGATCATGGTAGCCAAGGTTCGTGAGTATCCTTATGAGTTGGCACGCAAGAACGAGGAAGACCTCTATCAGCTCTCCTTCACCTACGATGATATGGCAATCGTGAAGAAGATGAAGGAGATAGTTCCAGAGTATAAGAGCCAGCACTCAAAGTACAGCGAGCTTGATCACAATTAAACATTATACATTAACAATTATACATTAAAA
>NZ_JBNPLT010000107.1:0-904 GCF_050313615.1 Prevotella sp. SGI.167
CCCTTGCGAAACCATCGTAACCAGCATCACCAATGCCACCCGTATGGAGCGCATCTTCTCCGAGTATCATCCAGACTATGTCTTCCATGCCGCAGCCTATAAGCATGTACCGATGATGGAGGACAATCCAGCCGAGGCAGTGCAGAATAATATATATGGTACGCGCGTGATAGCCGATATGGCAGTGAAGTACGGCACCAAGAAGTTTGTGATGATCTCTACCGATAAGGCTGTGAACCCAACCAACGTGATGGGCTGCAGCAAGCGAATCTGCGAGATCTATTGCCAGGCATTGAACAAGGCGATAGTTGATGGCGAGGTAAAGGGCGTTACCCAGTTTGTTACCACAAGATTCGGCAATGTCTTGGGAAGTAACGGTTCCGTTATTCCAATCTTCAAGAAGCAGATAGCGATGGGCGGTCCTATCACCGTTACCCATCCAGACATCATCCGTTTCTTCATGCTTATCCCGGAAGCCTGCAAGTTGGTATTGGAGGCAGGAACCATGGGTAAGGGAGGCGAGATCTTCGTCTTCGATATGGGCAAGCCAGTCCGCATCGCCGATTTGGCAAAACGCATGATAGCCCTTTCGGGAGTTGATGGCATCGACATCAAGTACGTTGGACTCCGAGATGGAGAGAAACTCTTCGAGGAAGTTCTGAACGACAAGGAGGCGACCGTTCCAACCCATCATCCAAAGATTATGGTAGCCAAGGTTCGTGAGTATCCATACGAGTTGGCACGCAAGAACGAGGAAGACCTCTATCAGCTCTCCTTCACCTACGATGACATGGCAATAGTGAAGAAGATGAAGGAGATAGTGCCAGAGTACAAGAGCCAGCACTCAAAGTACAGCGAGCTTGATCACAATTAAACATTATACATTAACAATTATACATTAAAT
>NZ_JBNPLT010000108.1:0-865 GCF_050313615.1 Prevotella sp. SGI.167
AACCGCTTCGCTCTAAGGTTGGCGGGGCATCAAAACCCTCGCCAGGTTATGCGGGATGGGACCGCCGGGGAAATAGCAGTTTATAGTTTACAGTTAATAGTTTATAGTTTACGATTAATTTCGTGGTTATTTGCTGATAACTTGCAGATTTCTTGTTAATTGCTTGGTGGTTTCGAGAAAAAAGCGTAATTTTGGCGGCAGAAGTGTTAAATATAGAAGGAATTGATTATGAGAAGTATGAATAAAATGTCGGCGGAGGATATCGCTAAGCTTAAGGCGGTAGCTTTGTATGTCTTAGACAAATGTGGTGAAACGGATTTCATTCATTTGTTTAAGATTATCTATTTTGCGGAAAGGAATCTCTATGCAAAATATGGTCAACATTTAGTTAAGGATACTTTTATCGCCATGGAACACGGACCGGTTCCCTCTCATCTTTATGATGCCTTGAAATTAATGAATGGCAAGGGAAACAATAAGGATGTCAAAGCTATTAGCGATTCTTTGTTACCTGCTGGTGGGGAATGCGCTTGGTTTTTTGTGAAAGCTGGCGAAAAGCCTGACTTGGACGAATTGAGTAAAGCTGAGATAGAAGCGTTGGATGCTGCCATTGATAAATACAAAGATATGGATACCAAGACTTTGTCTGAGCTATCTCATGATTCTGCCTGGCATGAGGCATGGGATAAGAATCATAATGCTGTTATGACCTCTCTGAATATTGCAAAAGCAGGTGATGCTTCTAATGAGTTTTTAGAGTATCTCCAGGAACAGGAATTTATAGATTCTATTTTGGAGGCTTAGGCTATGGTGAACTTCAAAGAATTGCTGGGAAATAATAATCAGCTTCAAAACTTGCTCCTTG
>NZ_JBNPLT010000109.1:0-839 GCF_050313615.1 Prevotella sp. SGI.167
CATGGCAGCGTGTACTCCAGAGCCGACATCAGCGCCATCCTCTACATGGCAGTGGACTGCATGAGAGAGATGCTGCTCGAGGGCAAGAAGGTCCGTCTGGGCGACCTGGGTGACTTCTCCGTCCTGCTCACCTCGAAGGGTGCCGAGGATGCCGACAAGTTCACCGCGCAGAACATCACCGACGTGAAGGTGCAGTGGGAGCCTGGTCAGCAGTTCAAGACCCTGCGTGACGAAGCCGAGTTCAACCTCGTGGCAAGCCGCAGTGCTCAGGCTGCCGTGCTCAAGGCAATCAAGGAGGGCAAGACCAGCGTAGACCTCAATGCTCCAGCCACTCCGGAGGGAGACGGTGACGGAACCAGCGGCGGCGGTTCTACTACCACCGGAGGTGGCGAGAATACCGGAGGTCAGGGCAGCGAGAGTTCCGGCGGAACGGGTAGCGAAGGCTCCGGCACCGACCAGGGCGGAGACGTAGGTTTCTAGACAGAGGGGGAGTTAAGGGAAGTTAGAGGGAAGTTAGAGAGAAGTTAAGGGAAGTTAGAGGGACAAATGTCCTGCATCTAAAAGACCATTGTCTCTTAACTTCCCGAACGACCGTAGGGAGTGATAACTTCATTAACTCCCCAACTTGCAAAAAAACTCATATGTTTAACCTTTAAATTAGAAAGACTATGAAAAGAGACACATGGAAGATGGTGTTGCAGATAGCCATCAGCATCTTGACGGCAATCGCAACCACGCTCGGAGTGACTAGCTGTGTAGGCTAGAAGTTGAAAATGAAGAATGGCCGTTCTCCTCTACCCCATGAGGAGGCGGTCATTTTTTCGTATTCCGGTCATTAA
>NZ_JBNPLT010000110.1:0-787 GCF_050313615.1 Prevotella sp. SGI.167
TTCTCCTGAAACAGCTGGATAAGTATCACGTCAATCTGGCTACACTGGAGAGTCAGGAGGCGGTACTGAACTCCTTCGACCAATCAACGGAGGAGATGACCGATGCCTTGCCATTGCTTTATCAGAGCGGATATCTGACTATCAAGAAGTATAATCCGATGTTTCAGGAATATACTTTAGGCATCCCGAACAGGGAGGTTCGTAACGGCTTACTCAATTCATTGATACCTCATTATGTGAATCCTCGCCGTTCCGACAATGATGCCTTCCTGTTGGGGTTCAGCAAGGCAGTTTACCGCAACGATATTGAGGCGGCACTGGAGCACATGCGTACCTATCTGGCAACGATTCCGTACGACCTGGAGAATCATAGCGAGAAGCATTATCAGACCATTTTCTATCTGATGTTCAGTTTCCTGAATATTTATATTCAAACGGAGGTGAAGAGTGCGATAGGCAGGGCTGATGCCGTGATGCACATGCCCGACACCATCTACGTCTTCGAGTTGAAGGTAGACAAGAGTGCCGAGGAGGCGTTGGCGCAGATAGATGAAAAGGGCTACATGCTCCCATATCATTCAGAGGGCAAGCGCCTGGTAAAAATCGGCATCAGCTTCGACAGCACCCAACGCACCATCAGCGAATGGAAGATCAAGGAAGAATAATTCATCTGATGATTTATTTCATCGGATGAATTGTTCATCGGATCTCACGATTCTCACGGATTTTTTACCTTTAAAAGTCCCACAGATTTCACAGATGACGCAGATTTTTTACTTTTTTACCT
>NZ_JBNPLT010000111.1:0-754 GCF_050313615.1 Prevotella sp. SGI.167
AGTGTTCCCATAAGCAGCGCGCTTAAATACTTTCTTTTCATACGATAAAATTTAATTAAAAATATTAATTGTTAACTTTAAGTTCTAAACCTTCTCTGTACTATCTCCTGCGGGGAGATATTACACTTTTTTGGCTGTATCACATTATTATATAATAGAGAAAGAAATGTTTCTGCCAAAGAGATTTTAGGAAATAAGCTGACAATTCCGTCCTTTCTGCAGGCTGGTATCGTCATGATAAGTAACGAAGATGCAAAGCTCTATGCCAAATTAAGAGAAGAGCAGCCAGAGACATTCAAGATATCACAGACTGCAGGAAACTTGTAGGGTATCGTAATATATATAGAATTCGTTCAGGAGACTATAGAGCACTATTTACTCTAGAAATTGAGTTTTAAGAGTCACGCAGATTTCGCAGATGACGCAGATTTCTTTTACTTTTTTACCTTTAAAAGTTCCCACACGGATCTCACGGATCTCACGTTTTTTTTACTTTTTTACCTTTAATAGTCCCACAGATTTCACAGATTCCCGCGGATTTTTTACCTTTTTACTTTTTTACCTTTTTACTTTTAACAGTTCCCCAGGCGGTCCCATCCCGCAAAACATGGCGAGGGCTTTGATGCCCCGCCAACCTTAGAGCGAAGCGGTTCTGAGCACCGGAGGGCGGTTACATCCCTTGCCCTTTTGGAAAGGGCGAGGGCTTGGGAGTGGGTTAAGGACCCTCCCGCAGGGGAGGGACAGGTGGGGCAAA
>NZ_JBNPLT010000112.1:0-705 GCF_050313615.1 Prevotella sp. SGI.167
GTCAATACCCACTACTTTGACATCCTTCACTTCCTTCAACAGTCTAAAAGTCAGGTTGCTGCCGATAAACCCAGCAGCACCTGTCACGAGGATTGTCTTCCCCGCTAAATCAACATTATATTGTACCATTTTATTATTGATTATTTTGTAGTGATTAGTGATTAATTTACTAGCAAAATGCAATCTGTAATCATTAATCACTAATCATTAATCACTAATTTCTAGTCTCTTCTAAAAATGTCTCTAGTATATACCTTCTCCTTTACATCATCCAGGCAGACATCATAGCGGTTGGCGATAATTGCCTGACTCTGCTTCTTGAAAGCATTCATATCATTTACAACCTTGCTACCAAAGAATGTACTTCCATCTTCCAATGTTGGCTCATAGATGATAACCTCTGCACCCTTTGCCTTGATGCGTTTCATGATACCCTGGATAGCAGATTGGCGGAAGTTATCGCTGTTTGACTTCATGGTCAGACGATAGACACCAATCACACAGCTGTGCTCCTTGCTGGCATCGAAAGTACTATTCTCGTTATAATAGTCTGCCTTCTGGAGAACGGCATCAGCGATATAGTCCTTACGGGTACGGTTGCTCTCCACGATTGCCTCAATCAGATTCTCTGGAACATCGGCATAGTTTGCCAAAAGCTGCTTGGTATCCTTTGGCAAGCAATAACCACCATAGCCGAAGCTTGGA
>NZ_JBNPLT010000113.1:0-705 GCF_050313615.1 Prevotella sp. SGI.167
AAAAAACTCCAAAACAAACACTCTCATTTGCATGAATCTTTAATCTGTTTTAAATCCTTATGAATCTGATTTAAATAATAAGGTATACGCTCTTCTGCCATAGGTGGTAGAGTAGAATAAAGAGTTTTTAATTGTCTAAAGGGAAGTTTAAAATTATTTTGTTTCACAAGGTCTTGTAAATCAGTATAAAAAACAGTAAATTGCACATAAGGATCTTTTTCTAAATTAACATCACTCCATGAATCTAAAGGAAATATCATTTCGAATTGAGGTGGAAATACATTAACTCCTTCAGAAAACAAAGAGAAATTACCTAATTTCAAATCCTTACCAAACAAAGAATAATCTTTAATAGGTATAACCTTTACATTTCTAGCGCAACCTTCTCCAATGTTTTTTACACAAACATACAATGTATCATGACTAACATTACTACGCAAATAAACGATTATATTGGGCTCATTCTTCTGCTTTCGAGTGGCTCTACTTTCTAACCATGTTAGAACACTAGTTATCGTATATGCTAAAGTAACTAATACTAAAGCAAAACTTAGAATGTTTTGTGGTGTTGTCCATGTTTCCATTTTCTTCTAAACGTAAATCACCGTTAGAACGTAACTACTGATTTCCAGTAGTTAGCACATCCAACATTTTTCATAAAAAACATATGATTAATTGGTATTGCCAAAGCTACCAATTAGGCAG
>NZ_JBNPLT010000114.1:0-684 GCF_050313615.1 Prevotella sp. SGI.167
ATCAATGCCCACTACCTTGACGTTCTTCACTTCCTTCAACAGTCTAAAAGCCAAGTTGCTGCCGATAAAGCCAGCAGCACCCGTCACGAGGATAGTCTTTCCCGTTAAATCAACATTATATTGTACCATTTTATTATTGATTATTTTGTAGTGATTAATTAACTAGCAAAATGCAATCTGTAATCATTAATCACTAATTTCTAGTCTCTTCTAAAAATATCTCTAGTATATACCTTCTCCTTTACATCATCCAAACAAGCATCATAACGGTTGGCGATAATTGCTTGGCTCTGCTTCTTGAATGCATCCATATCATTTACAACCTTGCTACCAAAGAATGTACTTCCATCTTCCAATGTTGGCTCATAGATGACGACCTCTGCACCCTTTGCCTTGATACGCTTCATAATACCTTGGATAGCAGATTGGCGGAAATTATCGCTGTTTGACTTCATGGTCAGGCGATAGACACCAATCACGCAGCTGTGCTCTTTGCTTGCATCAAAAGTACTATTCTCATTATAATAGCCAGCCTTCTGGAGTACGGCATCAGCAATATAGTCCTTACGGGTGCGGTTGCTCTCTACGATAGCCTCTATCAAGTTCTCTGGTACATCGGCATAGTTTGCCAGAAGCTGCTTGGTATCCTTTGGCAAGCAATAACCTCCATAACCGAAACTTGGG
>NZ_JBNPLT010000115.1:0-675 GCF_050313615.1 Prevotella sp. SGI.167
CTGATATTTCTTATTCTTCCTTGATCTTCCATTCGCTGATGGTGCGCTGGGTACTGTCGTAATTAACGCCAATCTTAAAGAGGCGCTTGCCGTCGGCAGAATAAGGAATCAGATATCCCTTTTCATCAATCTGCCTGATTGCTTCCTCTGCAGAACCATCATACTTCAACTCGAAAACAAACACGGCATCCGGCATATAAACCACGGCATCAGCCCTGCCTATCGCACTGTTCTCCTCTACCCTCATGTGGGCACCCATCAGATTGAAGACAAGATAGAACACCGTCTGGAAATCCCGCTCACTCTTGTTGCTCAACCGGTTGGAGATGCTGGCAAGATATGCTTTCAGTCGCACCATCGCCCCCTCGACATCTGCCTCATAGAGCTTCTCCAGGAAATCACCTACCAGACTGTTGTTGTCCAGAGAAATCGGCGAAAGATAGTTGGGCGCAAGACTCTTGAGCATGCCTATTTTAACCTCCCTGTTTGGATATTCAAGAGTATAGCGATGCAGCAGCGGGTTATACTTCTTGATGGTGAGATAACCACTCTGATAGAGCAGCGGAAGTGCTGAAGTCATCATTTCCGGTGAAACATCAAAGTCATCCACATCGCATGACTTTTTCTCGATATCCATCACATTGACGTGATACTTCTGCAACGTCTTGATAAGAT
>NZ_JBNPLT010000116.1:0-670 GCF_050313615.1 Prevotella sp. SGI.167
TGATTTGAAATTGGAATCGAAATTTTTCTTCTTCCAATAGGTTGTATAGCGATTTTCTGATATGACATCAAGATATCTCGCCTTATACATCAAGGCATCAACGGATATTCCAAATTCTGATTGAAGGTTCTTTAACTCAACTAAAGCTATGTCGTGGCGTTTTTCACCAATAGACTGAAAGAAAGTTTGTCTTGGCATCAACACTTCATTGGCAAAAATATTGCAGTATTGTTCTTCCATCTTTTCATCCATGTCTTCTGGAAAATGAAGCAATGCATGACCTAATTCATGAAGCGCAGTGAAACGCTTACGCTCGGTGCTCATCTGTCTGTTAATGACAATGACAGGAGTCCCATTTTCCAATGTGCCATTGAGACCTGAGAAAGCGTCAGAAGCTTCTACTTCTACCACAATGATACCATTGGTCTCTAAGATGTTGATGACGTTTGTAATGGCGGCGTTGCCAATATTCCAATCGGTGCGAAGTTTGGTTGCTGCGCTGAAAACATCATTTAAAGACTTTACTTGGCAAGTAAAGGAGGAAGCATCAAAATGTCTTTCTATGCCACAAATATCTTCTATTTCATTGATGCGTTCAATGGTATCTTCCACCATGAGATTGATGGATTTCTCTTCCTTAGCACTCAGGCGAGTTAGTTTGCGGTAATGA
>NZ_JBNPLT010000117.1:0-645 GCF_050313615.1 Prevotella sp. SGI.167
ATCTCGCCAGATTGTTTGTCGGCTAGCGCATTAAAGGAGGTATCAGGTTATTCGCCAGATTGTTTGTCGGCTGGCGCATTCAATGTTCCTATCAAGGCGGTGTCGATACAATGGTTGGTTAAACACTATGACGAGATAGAGGAAGAACCGGGGATGATTGTGATTGACGAGGCGCACCATGCCCTTGCCAAGACCTATAAGGAAATGTGGGAGAGATTCCCGAAGGCTAAGTTCCTGGGACTGACGGCTACTCCTTGCCGATTGAACGGTAAGGGTTTTACTGATCTGTTTGATGTGTTGGTGCAGTCGTGGAGTGTTCCTGAGTTTATCAGCAAGGGAAGATTGGCGACATACGATTTCGTGAGCATCAAATCGGATGGTGTAACGCAACGGCTTATCGACTCCTTGCAGAAGCGAGGGGCAGATGGTGACTACCAGAACAAGGAAATGGATATGCTGCTGAATAAGAAGCCGAGCATCGAAAGGCTCTATCAGAGCTTGGAAGAATTTGGTAAAGACCGAAAGGGCATCGTCTATGCTATCAATATTTCTCATGCCAATGCTATTGCCGAGTTCTATAGAGAACACGGCATAGCGGCTGTTGCCATTGATAGTAAAACGCCTAGTTCTTTACGAAAAGAACTT
>NZ_JBNPLT010000118.1:0-626 GCF_050313615.1 Prevotella sp. SGI.167
TTCATATTCGTAACATTTAAAGCGTTAATTTTCTGCAAAAGTACGGAAATTATTGATTGGTTGTATCGGTTGCTTGGGGTTTTCTTTGCAGTTTAGACTTTTGCTAAATAAATGAAGAGTGGCTTTAGGGGCGAAAAACTTTTGGGCATAGATAGGCAGGGCGCTTGGGGCTTCGTAACTTTGCATCAAATTCAATAGTGGATGTAACGAATAATCTATTTTATTATGCCAGAATCAAAAACTTACGTATTCGAGGAGAACGGAATCAGTCAGGGCGGTGGTTTCAGTAGCATCCTCGCTATGCTCCCAGTACTTATGTAAAGACAGAGTGTAGATCCAAGTTTGTTTGCTCTCTGTAACGGTAAGAGCAATGTTGGGACAATGATTTGTTTGCCCTCTTTCTTCTCTTCATCTTCATGGGTAGAGGCAACTTCTTCGGTGGTGCCAATGGCAGCGGCTTCATGTCTAACGGACAGGGAGGTGTTGCTCCTATAATCAAAAATGATGCTAACACTACTGTTATCATGCAGGCAGTTCAGAGCAATGGTTACGATGTTCTGTTATTTGCTACAGCTCTCAACACTACTACCGGTAACGTTATCGCTGCAATCAATGGTGTAATCAAG
>NZ_JBNPLT010000119.1:0-621 GCF_050313615.1 Prevotella sp. SGI.167
GGATAGAATGGAGAGAGTGTTTTCAATGCACCTTTAGAAGTAACATCAAAAATTATTGCACCAGGATATTCTTTACGAATATTCTCTAACTTACATCTTTTGTTTTTAATAATTATCATAATCTGTTATTTTTGTGAAATATAAAATATTTTAAACAGGCCTTACTTTTTAAAAGTGGGTTCTTTAAAAGAATGCATCCAAAACTTCCTCAAACACATCATTCGGACTTACTCTATTGAAGAGATTCATAGAGGTGTTGAGCTTCATCACATCAACTCCGCTTCCCATGATGTATTCGATGTCCTTACCCTTGTGTAGCAGGAGCGCCTTGCAGCATTCACGGAGTCTTTCACCCAGAATCTCATGTTCAATATAGGCTCTGGCTTCACCCTCGCCATCCAAACCATAGTAGTTTGCGTTGTGGCTATGACCGAGTCCCTTCTGTTGTGGAAAGATATACCATATCCAATGGCTTTGTTTTCTTCCTTCCTTCAGTTCTCTCAAAGCCTGGGTATAGGCAAACTCCTGAGCATCCAGGAAACGTAAGAGATCATAGTGTGGCTGCTGAACCTTTGGCCATCCGATGATGTCCCAGAACTCAGAAGGAAGGCACACATTCTC
>NZ_JBNPLT010000120.1:0-616 GCF_050313615.1 Prevotella sp. SGI.167
TCAAAGAGGAACGGTTGGACTTGCTCAAGGATATGTTTGTGCATAAGCATTGGAACCTGTGGGAACTTTATCCTGAATATATCAAGTATGTGCCCAAGCAAGACCATGCTTTTGTGGGTGAGATACTATTCAAGGACATCAAGAGATTGGCTTTGCTTAAGGAAAAGCCAAAGGAGTTCAACTGGTTGTTGGGACAAATAGAGCGCGTGATGAGGAAGTCTGCTGCCGTGGATAAGATTATCAAGAATGGTATCAGACAGCTTATTGCGGATTATCCCGACAAATATTATTTCAAGAGTTATCTGGGAAGGATCTTGTAGTAATGTTAAGTGCTTATTTAGCGAAATGACAAGAGAAGAATTTGCAGAGAGATGGCAGCATCAGTACGCTATTAAGGTTGTCGGGGCATCAAAGCCCTCGCCAAAATACTAAAAGAAAGAGGCTTTCCTAAAAATATTGAGGTGATATTTTTCGAATCCCTCCGTCTCCCTTTAGCCAAAGGGAGCTCTACCTCTAACCCAGCCTTCCTCCTCATAAGGAAGGATGTAACCGCCCTCCGGTGCTCGGAACCGCTACACTCTAAGGTTGTCGGACCAAAGCGGTCTACGCCATATTG
>NZ_JBNPLT010000121.1:0-605 GCF_050313615.1 Prevotella sp. SGI.167
AATGACCATCACCGCATCTGGGTTTACCTCCAGAACCAGGTCGATGACTTCTTCTACATGGGTTGTATCGAAGTAGTTCTTCACTGGGTCGTAGTTGGTTGGTGCTGCAATCACTACGAAGTCTGCATCCTTATAGGCAGACTTGCCATCAAGGGTTGCCACGAGGTTTAATGGCTTTTCTGCCAAATACTTTTCAATGTAATCGTCCTGGATAGGAGAAATCTTATTATTGAGTTTCTCCACCTTCTCAGGGATTACATCTACTGCTGTTACATGATGGTGCTGAGACAATAGCGTTGCTATGCTCAGACCTACGTAGCCGGTACCGGCTACTGCTACTGTTATATCTTTAAAATCATTCATAATGATATTGTGTTTTACTTTTTTTCTTTTTCGAAAACCTACCCGTCCTTCCTTACCCTTAAGGAAGGCTCCACCTCTCATCTCGGTCTTCTCTCCTCAGGCGAGAAGAAGGAAACCGCCCTACTCGGTGCTCGGAACCGCTACGCTCTAAGGTTGGCGGACCATCAAAGGTCTTCGCCATGTCATGCGGGATGGGACCGCCTTGCTGCAAGTTTAACGTAAAGTACACTCATAACTCCATA
>NZ_JBNPLT010000122.1:0-582 GCF_050313615.1 Prevotella sp. SGI.167
TAGTTCTTTTCGTAAAGAACTTGGCGTTTTACTGTCAATAGCAACAGCCGCTATGCCGTGTTCTCTGTAGAACTCGGCAATAGCATTGGCATGAGAAATATTGATAGCATAGACGATGCCCTTTCTGTCTTTACCAAATTCTTCCAAGCTCTGATAGAGCCTTTCGATACTCGGTTTCTTATTCAGCAGCATATCCATTTCCTTGTTTTGGTAGTCACCATCTGCTCCTCGCTTCTGCAAGGAGTCGATGAGCCGTTGCGTTACACCATCTGATTTGATGCTCACGAAATCGTATGTTGCCAATCTTCCCTTACTGATAAATTCAGGAACACTCCACGACTGCACCAAGACATCAAACAGATCAGTAAAACCCTTACCGTTCAATCGGCAAGGAGTAGCCGTCAGTCCCAGGAACTTAGCATTCGGGAATCTCTCCCACATCTCCTTATAGGTCTTGGCAAGCGCATGGTGCGCCTCGTCAATCACTATCATCCCCGGTTCTTCCTCTATCTCGTCATAGTGTTTAGCCAACCATTGTATCGACACCGCCTTGATAGGAACATTGAATGCGCCAGCCGACAA
>NZ_JBNPLT010000123.1:0-564 GCF_050313615.1 Prevotella sp. SGI.167
CAATTACCGCAAACTAACTCGCCTGAGTGCTAAGGAAGAGAAATCCATTAATCTCATGGTGGAAGATACCATTGAACGCATCAATGAAATAGAAGACATTTGTGGAATCGAAAGACATTTTGATGCTTCCTCCTTTACTTGCCAAGTAAAGTCTTTAAATGATGTTTTCAGCGCAGCAACCAAACTCCGCACCGATTGGAATATTGGCAATGCCGCTATTACAAACGTCATCAATATCTTAGAGACCAATGGTATCATTGTGGTAGAAGTAGAAGCTTCAGACGCTTTCCATTGCTTCATTTTTCAGAAGATATGGATGAAAAGATGGAAAAACAATACTGCAATATATTTGCCAATGAAGTGTTGATGCCAAGACAGACTTTCCTCCAGTCTATTGGCGAAAAACGCCACGACATAGCTTTAGTTGAGTTGAAAAACCTTCAATCAGAATTTGGAATATCTGTTGATGCTTTGATGTATAAGGCGAGATATCTAGATGTCATATCAGAAAATCGCTATGCAACTTATTGGAAGAAGAAAAATTTCGATTCCAATTTCAAATCC
>NZ_JBNPLT010000124.1:0-560 GCF_050313615.1 Prevotella sp. SGI.167
GTGCTCAGGAGCTTGTCTTAAAACTATGTGCGAATATGAGTTACTTAACTGAGTGCTTATCTACCCATTCCTGAGAGAACACAAAGTCTTCCGATAAAATACTACTTTCTACAAATTCTTTAATTAAAGAAGCATGTGAGAGTGGAGAAGACAAATCATTTATATCACAATTAGTATTATAATCAAGTAATACTATTGTCTTATTGTGTTCATTTAAATAAGTCAGATAATCTGTCTCTTCGCGACAACACCATAGAAGCATGTATTCATAAGCAGGCTTATAAATACTGTCCCTTGCAGTAGCATAGTCTATTAGCTTTCCCCAAAACATGTGTCCAAGGCACTTACCAAAACGTCTACAGCTACGCTTCAAGTTACGCATAGTAGTGTTAGTAAAGCAAGAAGTATCCACACCTGCATGCTCAAACACCTTCAGACCTTGCCACATACCTTCTACAGAAGCAGAATAGTATTTAAATGGTCTCTGTTCTGCTGAACCAAGATATGGGTCTCCATCCTTTGGCTCTTTGTCAGAACCAAATACTGGAATGTGACCATGA
>NZ_JBNPLT010000125.1:0-560 GCF_050313615.1 Prevotella sp. SGI.167
ACATGGTGATATTCCAGTGTTTGGTTCTGATAAAGAGCCTAAGGATGGAGACCCATATCTGGGTTCAGCAGAACAGAGACCATTTAAATACTATTCTGCTTCTGTAGAAGGTATGTGGCAAGGTCTGAAGGTGTTTGAGCATGCAGGTATTGATACTTCTTGCTTCACTAACACTACTATGCGCAATTTGAAGCGCAGCTGTAGACGTTTTGGCAAGTGTTTGGGACACATGTTTTGGGGAAAGCTAATAGACTATTCTACTGCAAGATATAGTATTTACAAGCCTGCTTATGAATACATGCTTTTATGGTGTTGTCGCGAAGAGACAGATTATCTAACTTATTTAAATGAACACAATAAGACAATAGTATTACTTGATTATAATACTAATTGTGATATAAATGATTTGTCTTCTCCGCTCTCACATGCTTCTTTAATTAAAGAATATGTAGAAAGTAGTATCTTATCTGAAGACTTTGTGTTCTCTCAGGAATGGGTAGATAAGCACTCAGTAAAGTAACTCATATTCGCACATAGTTTTAAGACAAGCTCCTGAGCAT
>NZ_JBNPLT010000126.1:0-554 GCF_050313615.1 Prevotella sp. SGI.167
TGTAGTGGCAGGAATGATTGCAACCTATATTGCAGAAGGAGGCGAGGTGATAGCTTCCCATTTCTGGAACTACCTCCTCATGTTCGTCTGCTCCCTGCCACTCTTCGTGGTAGGTATGCGTATGTTCCATACCTATTCCGGCATCATGCGCTACTCGTCATTCGTTGACCTGCTTCGCATTTCCGGTGCCCTCGTTGTCGGTTTCATCTTGAATTGCGTACTTCTCCAGGTGATTCCAGAAAATATCCTTTGCGAGATTACCACAGAATCCATTGTCGTTATGCTCTTCATCTCCATGATAGAGATGTGGACAATGCGAATCCTCGTGAAGTATATGTACGACTCCAGTTTTTCAGCTGAAACCAAGATTCCGGTTTTCATACTCGGAGTAAGAGAGGGTGGTATCTCCTTGGCAAAGTCCATGCGTAATGATCATCCATCGCAGTATGTAGTGAAAGGGTTTGCTACGTCAGAAACAGGCATAAAAGGTCGATTCCTGTTGGGATGCGAAGTCTATTCATACGATGAAGCATTAATAGGTATCATGCATAAGC
>NZ_JBNPLT010000127.1:0-504 GCF_050313615.1 Prevotella sp. SGI.167
CAGCGGTATTCGATGTATTGGCTAAACGTCTGTATGGCAAGCTGTTTGCAGATAAAGGCTATATCTCGCAAAAACTCTTCGATTCGCTTTTTGAGGAAGGCATCCAGTTGGTTACAGGACTGAGAGTGAACATGAAGAACAAACTAATGCCGTTCTATGACAAGATGATGCTACGCAAAAGATACATCATTGAAACGATTAATGACCTGTTGAAAAATACGGCTCAGATAGTACATTCACGTCACAGGTCTGTTTCGAATTTCATCATAAATATTATTTCTGCATTAGGGGCATACTGTTTCTTTGACAACAAGCCCAAGGCACTTACTGGATACGTTATCGAAGATACGAAACAGCTTAGTCTTTTCTAACATTGCTTATTTTACAGGAGGATTTTGTCTCAGCAACCATCCAAGATATATAGATGGTTGCCAAGCCTCTGTGTCCCTTATATAAAAACATTATAAAGCCTTTAGATAGAGCTCGTTATCCCGAACTGAGGTA
>NZ_JBNPLT010000128.1:0-497 GCF_050313615.1 Prevotella sp. SGI.167
GGAATAATCAAATGCTGGCAGAATAGGCTGTGATTAATGACGCTGATGGAACAACTATCGTACAACATATTTATACCAACAAAAAGAGGGTGTGTCATAAACTAATGACGCACCCTCTTTCTTATATTTCTTAAGATGATGCTGGGCATCATTTATTAATCTTAGCCTAGCATTAGAAATTCCTGCAGATTATAAAAATTCTAGAATCTGAGTAATCACGTCTAAGGAAATTTATAACTTCGTACATCAGAGAGTAGTAGAAGCATCAGGGAATCGTCAACATCCCGTAATGTGGGGTAAGTTTGATGGGAATATGGTGGTGATGAAATGGTGAGAGATTAAATACTCGTATTTTTACCATTCGAATTCGTTTTTGAAATCGGCCATCATTTCTTGAAAGTCAACGGCGTTGCCTGTTCTTGCATATTCTTCTTCACGGGCTAAGACATGATTCGCCAACTCGTCATTATTGCATGATGTCATAAAAGGATATTCTT
>NZ_JBNPLT010000129.1:0-496 GCF_050313615.1 Prevotella sp. SGI.167
AAGATCGTAACATCTTTCAAACAGAGGAGCCATTTCTTCAGGAGAATATCCGGCGATACCGCAACCAATCAATGTCACAAAGAATGTTTTGTCAGGATGATTCTTGGCAAACTCGATGAATTCATCCACATCCTTTTTCATAGATTCCATACCACTCATTGAATCGATGGCGTAACTCTTTCCCTGCAAACCATGTCCCTGACCTCTGATGGCACCGAACTTCTCCAGGGCTGTCTTTGCCGCACCACCATCATGATATCCCATGGCGTTAGAACCGAATACAAAGATTTCACCAGCGGCAAGACGGCTGATGAGATGAGGGGTAACGCGAGTCTCTGGATTATTCGGTGACTTATCCAGTTTCGCAAGCTCTTCAGCTTCCACCACAGGGATCATCTTTTTCCATTCCTCCAGGAACTCTTTCATGTCGTATTTTAAGTTCTGAAGTTCAGAAGGCTTATATACGCCACTTTTCGCCACGTATTCTGCCACCTTC
>NZ_JBNPLT010000130.1:0-496 GCF_050313615.1 Prevotella sp. SGI.167
AAAGGTGGCAGAATACGTGGCGAAAAGTGGCGTATATAAGCCTTCTGAACTTCAGAACTTAAAATACGACATGAAAGAGTTCCTGGAGGAATGGAAGAAGATGGTTCCTGTGGTGGAAGCTGAAGAGCTTGCTAAACTGGATAAGTCACCGAATAATCCAGAGACTCGCGTTACCCCTCATCTCATCAGTCGTCTTGCCGCTGGTGAAATCTTTGTATTCGGTTCTAACGCCATGGGATATCATGATGGTGGTGCGGCAAAGACTGCCCTGGAGAAGTTCGGTGCTATCAGAGGTCAGGGACATGGTTTGCAGGGAATGAGTTACGCCATCGATTCAATGAGTGGTATGGAAGCTATGAAAAAGGATGTGGATGATTTCATTGAGTTTGCCAAGAATCATCCTGACAAAACATTCTTTGTGACATTGATTGGTTGCGGTATCGCCGGATATTCTCCAGAAGAGATGGCTCCTCTGTTTGAAAGATGCTACGATCTC
>NZ_JBNPLT010000131.1:0-490 GCF_050313615.1 Prevotella sp. SGI.167
TGGCTTTACCAACAAACTGGTGAAGGGTGATACCATCAAGATCTTCAATTATGGCAACTGTCAGCGTGATTTCACTTATGTGGATGACATTGTGGAAGGCATCGTCAGAGTGATGCAGCATGCGCCAGAGAAGCAGAATGGTGAGGATGGCTTGCCAATTCCTCCATACAAGGTGTATAATATAGGTAATAGCCATCCCGAGAATCTCCTGGAGTTCGTCAGCATTTTGCAAGAGGAGTTGACTCGTGCAGGAGTGTTACCTAAGAATTATGACTTCGATGCGCATAAGGAGTTGGTTCCTATGCAGCCAGGCGATGTACCTGTTACTTATGCCGAAACCACACCATTGGAGCAAGACTTCGGCTATAAGCCATCCACTCCTTTGAGAGAGGGTCTGAGAGCCTTCGCTGAGTGGTATAAGGAGTATTATTTCTAGAATTATTTGTACTAGAATTTTAGTTATCAATAGTTCGTTAATAATTCAATAATA
>NZ_JBNPLT010000132.1:0-490 GCF_050313615.1 Prevotella sp. SGI.167
GCCTACCATTGCGGCTTCTTCGGTAGTGAATCCTTTGACGATATACTGGGAAGGATGGTCGTTGCGCATGGACTTTGCCAGGGAGATACCGCCTTCCCGTACACCGAGGATGAAAACCGGAATCTTGGTTTCAGCTGAAAAACTGGAGTCGTACATATACTTCACGAGGATTCGCATCGTCCACATCTCTATCATGGATATGAAGAGCATGACGACAATGGATTCTGTGGTAATCTCGCAAAGGATATTTTCTGGAATCACCTGGAGAAGTACGCAATTCAAGATGAAACCGACAACGAGGGCACCGGATATGCGGAGCAGGTCAACGAATGACGAGTAGCGCATGATACCGGAATAGGTATGGAACATACGCATACCCACCACGAAGAGTGGCAGGGAGCAGACGAACATGAGGAGGTAGTTCCAGAAATGGGAAGCTATCACCTCGCCTCCTTCTGCGATATAGGTTGCTATCATACCCGCTATGACG
>NZ_JBNPLT010000133.1:0-489 GCF_050313615.1 Prevotella sp. SGI.167
TTCTTTGTTGATAAAGCGAGCTGCACTCGGCAATTTGAAAGCGAGCTTTCATTGCACTCATTGGCATCGCTTTTTCCCATTAAAGAAGGTGTTTTTTCGAAAACCTACCCGTCCTTCCTTACCCTTAAGGAAGGCTCCACCTCTCACCCCTGCCCTCTCTCCTCAGGAGCGAGGGAGAAAACCGCCCTACTCGGTGCTCAGAACCGCTTCGCTATAAGGTTGGCGGACCATCAAAGGTCTTCGCCAGTTTTTGCGGGCTGGGACCGCCTGGGGACAGCTTGCTAATTGAAGAATCTGTTTACGCCATATTGTGTGGGATGGGACCGCCTGGGGATAATGGGTTGCTTGATGGGGCAGATTGGAGAAGCCTGGGGATAGTGGGGGAATTTGTTAATGAATAAACTTTAAATACAATATACAAATGGAAGAAAGAAAGACTATTTATCTTTGTCTGGCTCACATGAGCGAGACTGGTGAGGAACAGAAATA
>NZ_JBNPLT010000134.1:0-470 GCF_050313615.1 Prevotella sp. SGI.167
TTATCGCTTATGAAGTACATTAAAGGTGAAGATAGAAGACAATACGTATTGTTTCCGGCTTGTCTGGACGAGTACATCGAGCAGGATAATCCTGTTCGCTACATTGATGCGTTTGTAGATAGCCAGGATTTAGAAGAACTCGGCTTCAATCATACTAAACGTGAGGCTCCTGGAAATGGTGGACGACCTTCATATGACCCTTCAGACATATTGAAACTACTCATTTATGGTTATTTCAATTCTATCCGTTCTTCTCGAAAGTTGGCCAAAGCGTGCGTTGTCAATATCGAGGTTATGTGGCTTTTAAGCAAGGTAACCCCTGACTTTCGTACAGTTTCTGATTTCCGAAAGGATAATTTGAAGCCTATCAAGAAAGTTTTTAAATCATTGAATAAGCAGTTGGATTCCTTTGGACTCTTCAGCCATTCTTACTTATCTATTGATGGTAGTAAGTTCAAGGCTGTAAATTC
>NZ_JBNPLT010000135.1:0-466 GCF_050313615.1 Prevotella sp. SGI.167
TGAGAAGTCTTGATACTGGTTGTCATCTACGAAGATACTGGATTTTTTCTGGTTTTGGTAGTGCAGGTCATCACCAGCATAGCGCAAATTGAGAGTAAGCGTTCGTTTGTCCTTCAGCTTGAAGAGAGAGTTGAAAGCTCCTTCTCCCGACTTATTGTCAACATATCGGTTCAAAGACACGCTAGGGATGTCTTGTGCCGAAAGGCTGATTCCATCCCAAGTAAAAGATGAGAAATCAGAAACTTGGTCGAGTCCGAAAGTCTGCGACGTATTATAAGTCAAGCCCGTGTCATTTGCCTTCATCGACAAAAGTTGCTGCGACTTTTTGTTGATTTGCATGGCGAAGACATCACTCTTCCACAGCGTCTGGTCATCATAGCCCAATCCTTGCTGAAGATAGCCGATAGGCTTCAGCTTGCGGTTATTCCTGATTTTCAGGTTGAGCGCAGCCTTGTCGGAGAAGTCA
>NZ_JBNPLT010000136.1:0-466 GCF_050313615.1 Prevotella sp. SGI.167
AGAGAAGTCTTGATACTGGTTGTCATCTACGAAGATACTGGAGTTTTTCTGGTTTTGGTAGTGCAGGTCATCACCGGCATAGCGCAAATTGAGAGTAAGCGTTCGTTTGTCCTTCAGCTTGAAGAGAGAGTTGAAAGCTCCTTCTCCCGACTTGTTGTCTACGTATCGGCTCAAAGATACACTAGGAATATCTTGTGCAGAAAGGCTGATTCCATCCCATGTAAACGATGAGAAATCAGAAACTTGGTCGAGTCCGAAAGACTGCGACGTATTATAAGTCAAGCCCGTGTCATTAGCCTTGAGCGACAAGAGCTGTTGCGTTTTTTTGTTGATTTGCATGGCGAAGACATCACTCTTCCACAACGTCTGGTCATCATAGCCCAGTCCTTGCTGAAGATAGCCGATAGGCTTCAGCTTGCGGTTGTTCTTGATTTTCAGGTTGAGTGCTGCCTTGTCGGAGAAGTCT
>NZ_JBNPLT010000137.1:0-466 GCF_050313615.1 Prevotella sp. SGI.167
GGGGGTAAGTTGAGTCTTATTCATTTTTGTTTTATTTCAATCCGAACAATACTTTAGTAAAGTGAGTTTTGTTTAATACATATCGATGTAAGATTATAGGACAAGCAACACCACAACCAACAACAACAGAAGCATTGATGATAAACAGTACATCATTTCCATCCGTAAAGAATGGGATTTTATGTACTACAGCCTTTACAAAACCTTCAAAAGTAGTATGGAAAAGGTAGATGATATAGCTAGAAGAGGCTACAACCATCAACCATTCGTTACTTTTGTGATTCCATTTTTCCATGAGAGAAGCAAGAGTCATTATTGCAGCGATTCCAAGATAAGGCAGTAACATGGAGATTTGCCCCCCATCAGACCGTCCGAAAACCTTGATTTTCTGCTTTTTATCACTGTTTTGAGGGCATATAAAGCCCTCTAAGCTAGTCTGGGGACCAGCTCTAAAATTTCGATTTCC
>NZ_JBNPLT010000138.1:0-464 GCF_050313615.1 Prevotella sp. SGI.167
CCTTAATTCCGCAACACTTTGATTTAACTTTATTTATAAGTTCCTGAGCAACAAAAAGTTGCTCAGGATTTTGCCATGTCAGATTTTTCACTTATCTTAGTGTTGCAAATCAAAACAAGCGTAAATCGTAACAAGACATGGCAAAGGTACAAATAAAATCTGAAAAACTCACACCTTTTGGAGGAATTTTTTCAATCATGGAGCAATTTGACTCCATGCTTTCACCTATTATCGACCAGACACTTGGTCAGAGATGCCGCAGTATCATCGGATACCAGTACAGCGAAATTATTCGTTCTCTGATGAGCGTATACTTCTGTGGCGGTTCATGCGTGGAGGATGTAACATCGCATCTGATGCGTCATCTCTCGTATCATCCGACCTTGCGCACATGCAGCTCTGATACCATCCTCAGAGCCATCAAGGAACTGACACAGGAAAACATCTCATATACTTCCGATAAG
>NZ_JBNPLT010000139.1:0-452 GCF_050313615.1 Prevotella sp. SGI.167
TACATCTGCCAAAAGCACGGAGATTCAGGAAGAACATGAGAGGGAAGAATACGCGACTTTCAAGTTCTACAAAACGGTTATAAGACACCGCATTTGGAAAATATGACTTCAAAGTTCCTCTAATAAAGAATAGGTAATAATGCTTGAAGTTTCGGAACGAGCCGAAATGGAAATACAGCAAAATCGTCATGATTTCACTATCAGATAAAGAGGCTTTACGTCGTCTGCGCTTTACTCCATCTTCACTCAAAAGCAATTTTCCTGCATTTTCAGCATCAAAAACTTTGTAAAATTCATCAATAATACAAAATAATTCTGTAACTTTGTCCTTGGTAATCTCCATAATGATATCTTTTTATGTTTGTAACTAATTGGATTTCAACTACAAAGATACAAAAAATATCGGAGATTACCAACTTTTTTAGGCACTATTTCTTATCCCGAACTGAGGT
>NZ_JBNPLT010000140.1:0-448 GCF_050313615.1 Prevotella sp. SGI.167
CGGATTCGTTATGAGCCTCTGTTGCATAATCGTGACGATAGGCAACTGTTGGTTCTTTTGGGTTTGACATTATTTTAGTCATATTGTAATCCTCCTTATTTTTGGTTACTCTAATATGTTGCAAAATTACGATTAATATTTGAAAGTACCAAAGTTTTAAAATGATATTTTGTGGGGAAATTTGCAAAAACATGGCAAAAAGTTTGGAAGATACCAGATAATTTCTTATATTTGCACTGTCTTAAAAGATAAGTGTTATGAGAACAGTTCAAGATTATATCGCAATAATTAGGCAAAATAGTTCCAAGATTACTAAAGATTTTGGAATCAAGACCTTGCGCATTTTTGGTTCCGTATCACGAAATGAGCAAACAGAGCAAAGCGATTTGGATATTTGTGTAGAAACAGAAACTCCTAATCCATTTTTATTGGCCGACTTGAAAGAGTT
>NZ_JBNPLT010000141.1:0-442 GCF_050313615.1 Prevotella sp. SGI.167
AGTCTTTACGCCCCCTTCGGTTCCCCCAGTTCTGGGGGACAGAAACCCTCAGGGACGAGAGGATGTAACCGCCCTCCGGTGCTCGGAACCGCTACGCTATAAGGTTGGCGGACCATCAAAGGTCTACGCCAGATTTATGACTGAGAGATTTGTTTCTTCTATGTCGTTGACTGCATTATAGCATGCCACCTTGAGGGTGCGTACCACATTAATACTGCCGCCGAGGAGGTGAACAGCGGGGTGAACACTTGCCCCAAGCATTCACCTTTTCGGCTCTGCGGTGAACCCTAGTAAAAAGAACTTTGTATATACAGCGCATGCTAGAAATATAAGAGTCTATATTATAATGGGTTATATAGTGTTTTTAACACATTATTAACGCTAAAGGTTGGCATCGGGATTCACCCTTCACCGACTTCATCACCAAGTGTTCACCCTCACT
>NZ_JBNPLT010000142.1:0-438 GCF_050313615.1 Prevotella sp. SGI.167
ACATTCTTCAAGGCTCTTATGGGTTGGTGGTTTTCGTAGACATTCACCGCCGCCACGTCGTCAGGGCGGATATTCTTGGTAGCCAAGGTATAGTTACCCGACAGCATGTCCATGTTTTCGATATAAAACTTACTGATGCGCTCACCTTGGTAATAGATGCCTCCCGTGTTGTCCACGCTGATTCCTGGCATTCGCTTCAGTACATCCTCGATGCTTCTATCCATTTCTTTCTTGAAGGCATTGACATCATAAGTCAAGGTGTCGCCGCTCTGGCGGATAGGCACACTTCTCACCACCACCTCCTTGATATTGATAGCCTCATCGTGCAAGGTGATGTTCTTGAGCTTTCCAAAGTCCTTTCTCAAGATGGTCTTCGTCTCGTAGCTCAACCGCGACAAGGTGATACTGGAGATAGAATCATGGGCGGTGGTGGCAAGA
>NZ_JBNPLT010000143.1:0-401 GCF_050313615.1 Prevotella sp. SGI.167
TGTCTTTACGCCCCCTTCGGTACCCCCTGTTCTGGGGGACAGAAACCCTCAGGGACGAGAGGATGTAACCGCCCTCCGGTGCTCGGAACCGCTACGCTATAAGGTTGGCGGACCAAAGCGGTCTTCGCCATGTTATGCGGGGTGAACACTTGCACCAAGCATTCACCTTTTCGGCTCTGGGTGAACCCTAGTAAAAAGAACTTTGTATATACAGCGCATCCTAGAAATATAAGAGTCTATATTATAATGGGTTATATAGTGTTTTTAACACATTATTAACGCTAAAGGTTGGCATCGGGGTTCACCCTTCACCGACTTCATCGCCAAGTGTTCACCCATACTCTTACTTAGAGAACGAGTATCCCCTGCAGGATACCGCCCCGACCTGCACTTCTAGGGGA
>NZ_JBNPLT010000144.1:0-394 GCF_050313615.1 Prevotella sp. SGI.167
TGAATGTCAAGACCCTCTTCGTAAGCCCTCTGGTCACAGAGAAGTTCCTGGAGAAGCAGGATATGATTGACAAGCTCACTGCAGAAGGTATCAAGATTATGATGATGCCGAAGGCACAGAGCTGGGACGGCAAGTCAAACCTCCGTCATCAGATGATGCGCGAGGTAGATATCGAAGATCTTCTTCCACGAGACAAAATCGAAGTGGATATGAATGCGATAGGAAAGCTCCTCAGCGGTCGCACCATTCTGATTACGGGAGCAGCTGGAAGTATCGGTTCCGAGATGGTAAAGCAGATTGCCATCTATAAGCCACAACGCCTGATTCTCGTTGATGAGGCTGAGACCCCAATGCACGATGTCCGTCTCTTCATGAACAAGAACTATGCTGATAT
>NZ_JBNPLT010000145.1:0-394 GCF_050313615.1 Prevotella sp. SGI.167
GTTGCAGATGCTTACTTCTCTACAAGTACATTTGTTAATGGGATAAAGAAAGAAGGGTTCTCTTTGATAAGCCGCTTTCGTGACAATGCTTGTCTCTTTTATGTCTATGCTGGTCCACGTACTGGAAAACGTGGTCGCCCCAAGACCAAGGATGGCAAGATTGATATGAAGAATCTTGACCTCACTCGAATGGAGAAGATGGAGATGAAAGATATAGAAGGAACAGCTTATACTTTGATTGCCTATTCCAAGGCACTCAGGTGTAAAGTTAGACTTGTCATCTGGCAGATGCCGAATGGCAAGAAGAAACTATTCTTCTCTACAGACACCTCACTTTCGGGTGAAGAGGTACTTCTTTATTATAGAACCAGGTTCCAGATCGAATTTTGCTTTC
>NZ_JBNPLT010000146.1:0-394 GCF_050313615.1 Prevotella sp. SGI.167
CCCCTCCGTCGCATCATGCAGAACTTCTACAGTCCTCTGAAGATGCTAGACCCGTACCTGGAGTTCACCTTCATCACCGGCATTACCAAGTTCTCGCAGCTCAGCATCTTCAGCGAACTCAACAACCTCGACAACATCAGCATGTTCGACCAGTATTCCGCCATCTGCGGCATCAGCAAGACAGAGCTTACCACCCAGATGAAACCGGATGTGGCAGCATTGGGAGAAGCCCTTGGCATGACGTATGAGGAATGCCTGGCAGAACTGACGAGATTCTACGACGGCTATCATTTCAGCAAGAAATCAGAGGACATCTTCAATCCATTCAGTCTGGTAAAGGCTTTGAATGCTCGTGACATAGCTCCTTACTGGTTTGGTTCCGGCACGCCGTCTT
>NZ_JBNPLT010000147.1:0-392 GCF_050313615.1 Prevotella sp. SGI.167
TTTTTCGAATCACCCCGTCCCTCTTTCCAAAGAGGGCTCCACCGCTTTCCCCAAGCCCCTTTCCCCTCAGGGGACAGGGGATGTAACCGCCCTCCGGTGCTCAGAACCGCTACGCTCTATGGTTGGCGGACCATCAAAGGTCTCGCCAGATTTTTTGTCGGCTGGCGCATCAAAGGAGGTGTCAAAGGTCTCGCCAGATTGTGCGGGATGGGACCGCCTGGGTGCTGCTTGCTTGCGGGCTGCTGATGGACTTGCTGATGGGGCTGCTGATGGGGCTGCTGATAGACTTGCTGATGGACTTGCTCCTATACAGGTGTTGGTGAATGTGGATATCTTCTCGGAGGGATTTGACTGCCCGGATGTGGAGTTTGTGCAGTTGGCTCGACCAACGC
>NZ_JBNPLT010000148.1:0-382 GCF_050313615.1 Prevotella sp. SGI.167
TGTCTTTCTGAGTCGTCCGAGACGATTCGGCAAGTCGCTCTTTGCCTCTACCCTCCAGGCTTATTTCGAGGGAAGAAAGGAACTTTTCGAGGGATTGGCCATTGCTGATTACGAGAAGGAATGGGTGAAGCACCCTGTGCTCCATTTCGATATGAGCGGTGCCAAGCATTTTGATGCTGACGCTCTGAACAGTTATCTGAATCTACGACTTTTGCCCTACGAAAAGCTTTACGGCAAGGGAGAAGGTGAAAACTATCCTAATGAAAGACTGGCTGGTATTGTAAAGCGTGCTTACGAGAAGACGGGCGAAAAAGTGGCTGTCATCATTGACGAATATGATGCCCCTCTGCTGGACGTGGTGCACGAGAAGGAGAACCTGCAA
>NZ_JBNPLT010000149.1:0-382 GCF_050313615.1 Prevotella sp. SGI.167
GTGCAGGTTCTCCTTCTCGTGCACCACGTCCAGCAGAGGGGCATCATATTCGTCGATGATGACAGCCACTTTTTCGCCCGTCTTCTCGTAAGCACGCTTTACAATACCAGCCAGTCTTTCATTAGGATAGTTTTCACCTTCTCCCTTACCATAAAGCTTTTCGTAGGGCAAAAGTCGTAGATTCAGATAACTGTTCAGGGCGTCAGCATCAAAATGCTTGGCACCGCTCATATCGAAATGGAGCACAGGATGCTTCACCCATTCCTTCTCGTAATCAGCAATGGCCAATCCCTCGAAGAGTTCCTTTCTTCCCTCGAAATAAGCCTGAAGGGTAGAGGCAAAGAGCGACTTGCCGAATCGTCTCGGACGACTCAGAAAGACG
>NZ_JBNPLT010000150.1:0-382 GCF_050313615.1 Prevotella sp. SGI.167
GATTTCCTCCGAGCAGGAACCGCAGTCTGCCCTGAAGCGATTTACACGGATGTTCTGGGATTCCAGAAGAGCGAAGAATCTCTTATGGGTGTCTGCCTGATGAAAACGCACATTCGTGTTGCCATCGCTGTTCTCGATATAGACTATCTTGTCACCGATAACATATACGCCAGGCCTGTAGCCGAGGAACTTTTTGTAGGTCGGTTTTGCATCATACTTCTCCGTTTCAAGGAACTGATGGTCAAAGTCAACATCGTATTCCTCAATTTCCTTCAACTCGCCTGTAGAAACCAAAGCGTTTATAAGCAATGTGTTGAGTTTGTCTGCAGTATTGAAATCATAGGTCTTGCCTTGGTCGGAAGTATAGGAGATGTTTTCCTGT
>NZ_JBNPLT010000151.1:0-380 GCF_050313615.1 Prevotella sp. SGI.167
TTTCAGTAACTTTGCAAATCACGACAAACGCAAAATTATATGAATACAGGACTTGACCAATATATGGATATCTTTAAAGATGCAGTTGAAGATTCGGCTGCAAAGTTAACAAAAAGTTTCGAGAAAATACTCATCGAGGTGATAATTTTGTTCATGGTAATACCAAGAAAGATAAATTTCACCCAAATGGGGAGGTATGGCTCGCATGTTGAGCAAACCTATCGCAACGCATTCGGCTTAAAAAAGTCGAAAAGCATTGACTGGCTCAAACTTAATGTATCACTTGCCAAGCGCTTCTTTGGTAAACAGGGAAGATGGGCTATTGCCATTGATCCCAGCTACATCAGCAAAGCTGGCAAGAAGACTCCACATATCGGTCG
>NZ_JBNPLT010000152.1:0-379 GCF_050313615.1 Prevotella sp. SGI.167
GTATGAAAATAAAATCGTAACTTTGCTGATGCAATAGAAATATTAATAACATTGGGATTATGAAGCAGGTAGAAGAAAGATATATCAGTTTGTTGACCGATTTCGGTTTCAAGCGAATTTTCGGATCAGCTCCCAACAAGGATTTGCTGATCTGTTTCCTTAACAGCTTGTTCAACGGAAGACAGGTTGTTAAGGACGTGAAGTATCTGAATCCGGAGAAAGTGGGCGACATATATACCGACCGCAAGGCCATCTTTGACGTATATTGCGAAGGAGAAAACGGCGAGAAGTTTATCGTGGAAATGCAGAATGCATACCAGACATACTTCAAGGACCGTGCCCTGTTCTATTCCACCTTCCCTATCCGTGAGCAGGCTCC
>NZ_JBNPLT010000153.1:0-359 GCF_050313615.1 Prevotella sp. SGI.167
CGTTGAGAAATGGGAAGGCAAGTGCTATCGTCTTGTCATCCAGAGACAAAGACGCAACAGTGGCGACCTTGACCTGTGGGAAGGCGAATACACTTACCGTTGTATTCTGACCAACGATTACAAGTCATCGACAAGGGACATTGTTGAATTCTACAATCTGCGTGGCGGCAAGGAACGTATCTTTGACGACATGAACAACGGATTCGGTTGGAGCAGGCTCCCCAAGTCGTTCATGGCGGAGAATACTGTCTTTCTTCTGCTTACTGCATTGATACACAATTTCTACAAGACCATCATGAGCAGGCTTGACACCAAGGCTTTTGGGCTCAAGAAAACGAGTCGCATAAAGGCTTTTGTCT
>NZ_JBNPLT010000154.1:0-358 GCF_050313615.1 Prevotella sp. SGI.167
AGACAAAAGCCTTTATGCGACTCGTTTCCTTGAGCCCGAAAGCCTTGGTGTCAAGCTTGCTAATGATGGTCTTATAGAAATTGTGTATCAATGCCGTAAGCAGAAGGAATACAGTGTTCTCTGACATGAACGACTTGGGGAGCCTGTTCCAGCCGAATCCGTTGTTCATATCATCGAATATACGCTCTTTGCCCCACGCTTGTTGTAAAATTCGACGATGTCTCTTGTTGATGAGTCATAATCGTTGGTAAGAATGGATCTGTAGGTGTATTCACCTTCCCACAAGTCAAGCTCTCCATCCATGCGCTTTTGTCTCTGAATGACAAGACGATAGCACTTGCCTTCCCATTTCTCAACA
>NZ_JBNPLT010000155.1:0-351 GCF_050313615.1 Prevotella sp. SGI.167
GGCAAGACCTATGATTTCAATACGGCAGACAAGCTCAACGCCTTGCTTATAAAAGCCTTGGTTTCCACTGGTGAACTGAATGAGGTGGAAACCTACGATGTTGATTTCGACCATCAGTTCCTTGAAACAGAGAAGTATGATGCAAAACCGACATACAAGAAGTTCCTCGGCTACAGACCTGGCGTATATGTCATCGGTGACATGATTGTCTATGTCGAGAACAGCGATGGCAACACAAATGTGCGCTTTTATCAGGCTGAGACCCACAAGAGATTCTTTGCCCTACTGGAAGCCAACAGCATCCGTGTGAATCGCTTCAGAGCCGACTGTGGTTCGTGCTCGAAGGAAATT
>NZ_JBNPLT010000156.1:0-333 GCF_050313615.1 Prevotella sp. SGI.167
TTGGATATAGCAGACAAGGCTCAGGTTGATTATAAAACTATCATCGAGGTTCTCCTTCATAGGAAGTTTGCTCATAACTCAGATTTGACCAAGCTCTTGAATGGTGTATTGGATACATCCGACGCAGAGGTCAATGAGTTGGGACTTGATGGATTGAAAAAGAAAATCAGTGATGCTGCTGACGAGGCGTTGGATGAAAAGCATAAGGCTGAAGAGTCTAAGGCATCTTCGGCCCCAGAGCAACCAGCTGTAAAACTGCCTAAGAAAACAGAAAAAGAAAAGCAGGAATCAGATAGTCAACTCCCTCGCAAGCGTTATACAACAACAGCTAGA
>NZ_JBNPLT010000157.1:0-333 GCF_050313615.1 Prevotella sp. SGI.167
CCTAGCTGTTGTTGTATAACGCTTGCGAGGGAGTTGACTATCTGATTCCTGCTTTTCTTTTTCTGTTTTCTTAGGCAGTTTTACAGCTGGTTGCTCTGGGGCTGAAGATGCCTTAGACTCTTCAGCCTTATGCTTTTCATCCAACGCCTCGTCAGCAGCATCACTGATTTTCTTTTTCAATCCATCAAGCCCCAACTCATTGACCTCTGCGTCGGATGTATCCAATACACCATTCAAGAGCTTGGTCATATCTGAGTTATGAGCAAACTTTCTATGAAGGAGAACCTCGATGATAGTTTTATAATCAACCTGAGCCTTGTCTGCTATATCCAG
>NZ_JBNPLT010000158.1:0-324 GCF_050313615.1 Prevotella sp. SGI.167
AGTAGAAGGAAATTGCACTATTTATTGAAGGCTTCTGAGTATGAGTTTTTGGGTGACCAAGATAGATTTGTCGATTGCTCTGATTTTAAAAGAATTTCAAAGGAACGATTTGCAGAATTGTTTTCAATAGATAAGATGAAGGGAAAAATTAATAAGAATGATTTGGTAGAAATAAAAAAGGCTATTTGTTCTTATGAGAATGTTTCCATGAAGTTGTTGAAACGTTTTGGATTGATATAACTGGGAAATTTATTGTGATTTTCTTGGGTGAAGGAGTATACTTAGCAATCCTTCACCCTAATAACGATACAAATCCCAAGCCCT
>NZ_JBNPLT010000159.1:0-313 GCF_050313615.1 Prevotella sp. SGI.167
AGGTCTGAGCATAGCAACGCTATTGTCTCAGCACCATCATGTAACAGCAGTAGATGTAATCCCAGAGAAGGTAGAGAAACTCAACAATAAGATTTCTCCTATCCAGGACGATTACATCGAAAAGTATTTGGCTGAAAAGCCATTGAACCTTGTGGCAACCCTTGATGGCAAATCAGCCTATAAGGATGCAGACTTCGTAGTGATTGCAGCACCAACCAACTACGACCCAGTGAAGAACTACTTCGATACAACCCACGTGGAAGAAGTCATCGACCTGGTTCTGGAGGTAAACCCAGATGCAGTGATGGTCATC
>NZ_JBNPLT010000160.1:0-309 GCF_050313615.1 Prevotella sp. SGI.167
GGGTAGGGTAAGTAAGGCGTAAACAAGATAGTTACGATGGCTAAGTATTATGGTTACGACCGCTAAGTATCATGGTTACGATAGCTAAGTATCATACTTATGGAGCATAACCCTATCAGTGATAATCGGTGAGTATCGGTGGGATTATTTCTTCTTTCTGTTCTTCGCTACCTTCTGGGTAATGATTCTGCCTGGATGTTCTGTGTCCCATACCGCTGCACCTCCATGCTTGAAATAATCCCAGAGGATGATGAGGAGGGCGAGGACGGAGAGGACTCCGAAAAGTATTAATAAAAGTAATAACATCTT
>NZ_JBNPLT010000161.1:0-282 GCF_050313615.1 Prevotella sp. SGI.167
TAAATAAGAGATAGAGAATGTTCGGCAGAGATGCTACTCTTTACCAACACAGTCCTATAGCTCAGTTGGTTAGAGCGCCACACTGATAATGTGGAGGTCGGCAGTTCAAATCTGCCTGGGACTACATTCTTCATATAATATCTCAAACTGGGGGATTAGCTCAGTTGGCTAGAGCACCTGCTTTGCACGCAGGGGGTCAACGGTTCGAATCCGTTATTCTCCACTATTGTGAGAATTTAAGGATAGGCGACTGAAAGGAGCCAATCATTAAAATTCTACACA
>NZ_JBNPLT010000162.1:0-267 GCF_050313615.1 Prevotella sp. SGI.167
CTATCTTTTGGTTGACAAAGATAGTAAAAATATCTGGAGTAGTCAACCTGTGAGGCGAAAATATAACAATATTTAATTATAATTTGAAAATATGAATGTAATGACTTTGATAAAGCCATCAAGGATATCGAGAATCTATTAAAGAAATAATTTCTTTGGAATGAAGGACATAAAGTTATTTGATTACCAAGAGGATATGAAGGAACGGATTGAGAAGGCGTTGTGCCTTCATCGGTCCGTAATGGCACAAATGCCAACGGGTACGGG
>NZ_JBNPLT010000163.1:0-244 GCF_050313615.1 Prevotella sp. SGI.167
TGAGTTGGTGTCGCAGATAAAAGACACTTTGAATAAGTTTCTTTTGAATTTCAGTTTTTCGAATCACCCCGTCCCTCTTTCCAAAGAGGGCTCCACCTCCACCCCAAGCCCCTCCTCCTCAGAAGGAGGGGATGTAACCGCCCTCCGGTGCTCAGAACCGCTTCGCTCTAAGGTTGGCGGACCATCAAAGGTCTCGCCAGATTGTGCGGGATGGGACCGCCTGGGGATGAGTGGAGCATCAAAG
>NZ_JBNPLT010000164.1:0-244 GCF_050313615.1 Prevotella sp. SGI.167
AATGATTAATTATGGAACTAAAAGATATATTTTCTAAGCGACTGCGCAACGCACGTCTGATGCGAGGCTTGTCCATGCAACAACTCTGTGTGATGATGAATGATATTGTCACCAAACAATCCGTGTCCAAATACGAACGAGGCGAGAGTATGCCAGACAGTACCATTCTCATCGCATTATGTAAAGCCCTGAACATTTCCCCCGACTATCTGTTTCGTGAAAATCGTTCAGCTCTCAATAATGT
>NZ_JBNPLT010000165.1:0-233 GCF_050313615.1 Prevotella sp. SGI.167
TGCCAGTCTGGATGCTGTAGAGAATGAAGTTTATACATTTAATATTTTCCAAGAAATAAATACACAAAACTTATGAGAGATAGAAACAATCAGAATGGCTCTTCTCAGACGCCATTCTCTGGGATACTCTATAAACTCAAAGTATCCCTCTTTGCGAATAAATTGACGAATTGGTATTTTTCAAAGGCAACCCTGCCATATTGGTGCATTCTCGCCCTCGATAGCATTGCTAT
>NZ_JBNPLT010000166.1:0-229 GCF_050313615.1 Prevotella sp. SGI.167
GTCTGTCCGATTCTTTTACTTTTTAAAAGCTTTTGCCCTTATAGGGCGTGTGGAGCTTTCACGCGAAACTTATTTCATTATATATTTATGCGTATGTATGCACACCTGTGTGCCTGTGCCAGCGCGCGCACATATATTATAATGTGTCTTTTAGAATTTGGGTTATTAAAGTCTTTATAAGTGTTAAAATGAGACTAAAAAACAAACTTTTTTTCGGAAAAGATTTGGC
>NZ_JBNPLT010000167.1:0-222 GCF_050313615.1 Prevotella sp. SGI.167
TATCAGCCAAAGGTGGTGGTGAATCTTGCAGCTCAGGCTGGCGTGAGATATTCTATCACGAATCCTGATGCTTATATCCAAAGTAACCTCATTGGTTTCTATAACATTCTTGAGGCTTGTCGTCATCACGGGGTAGAGCACTTGGTTTATGCTTCTTCATCATCTGTTTATGGATCTAACAAGAAGGTTCCATATTCTACAGATGATAAAGTGGATAATCCA
>NZ_JBNPLT010000168.1:0-222 GCF_050313615.1 Prevotella sp. SGI.167
AGGATTATCCACCTTGTCTTCCGTAGAATAAGGCACCTTCTTGTTTGAACCATAAACAGAAGATGAAGAGGCATAAACCAGATGCTCTACCTCATGATGACGGCAAGCCTCCAGGATATTGTAAAAACCTATCAGATTACTCTGTACATAAGCATCCGGATTCGTGATAGAATATCTCACGCCAGCCTGAGCAGCGAGATTCACCACCACCTTTGGCTGATG
>NZ_JBNPLT010000169.1:0-217 GCF_050313615.1 Prevotella sp. SGI.167
ACAAAAAGTTGCCCAGGATTTTGCCATGTCAGAATTTTCACTTATCTTAGTGTTGCAAAAAGAAAACAAGCAAAACTCTAATATGACATGGCAAAAATACAAATTAAATCTGAGAAACTCACACCTTTTGGAGGAATTTTTTCAATCATGGAGAAATTTGACTCCATGCTTTCACCCGTTATCGACTCAACACTGGGTCAGAGATGCAGCAGTATCT
>NZ_JBNPLT010000170.1:0-211 GCF_050313615.1 Prevotella sp. SGI.167
TATCGTAGGCTATCCAAAGATTATCGAGCGCCCAGAGTTCGAAGAGGAGAACGAGGCAATCAAGGCTGTAACCGATGTTGAGATGATGAAAGAGGCTGCCAAGACCTTCTCTCAACTTCTTGTTGAAGGTGCTATCGCATCACAGTCCGTAGGCAATTCAACACTTAACACTCAACATTCAACATTAGAAAACAAGGGCATCCCTTGTTTG
>NZ_JBNPLT010000171.1:0-206 GCF_050313615.1 Prevotella sp. SGI.167
GCTTATGCAAAACCCTTCAAAACAGAATTCGGATAAGAATCCTTTCTTTCCGGTTAGAATATGCGTATTACCTCAAGTCGCATCGTGGGGTAAGGGGATGGTGGCTACATATTGATGTTGTGCTGTTGCTTTTTACTGAAAGCTGCTACTAACGACTCATAAATCTACCCTTAATCGTGTATTGGATGATAGTTGCGGATTTTAGG
>NZ_JBNPLT010000172.1:0-204 GCF_050313615.1 Prevotella sp. SGI.167
CAGGTATAACCTTTGTTGATTCAACCATGATACCAATATGCCACAATCTCAGGCGTTATGCCAACAAAGTGTTCAAAGGCATTGCCACAGACGGAAAGGGAACAATGGGATGGTGTCATGGGTTCAAGCTACATCTGGCTTGTAATGATAGAGGTGAGATAATTGCTTTTGTTCTCACTGGTGCAAACGTTAGCGACAAAGATT